>JAKORJ010000166.1 GCA_029777885.1 Bacillota bacterium
ATCCTGAACAGCCTTACTACTTCAGACCAGTATATGATGACCAGCAGGAGGGCCAACAAGGGAACAGCCAAAAGGATTGCTATGGCAGCGTACTTTCTTGTTTTAGTCATAGGTGCTCACCTTAGGGATGCCTGCATAAAAGAAAAGGGACAGACAGTCCCTCTCCTTGCATTTATCCAATGCCGGTTCATATTTTTGTTTCCGTTACTATTTCTGAGGCTTTTTCTATTACTTCTTCACCCTTGTTCAGAAACCTTTTTCGTGTATCCGGGTCAATACGCGGCACAAGCAGCATACCGGCCACTACACCCATCAGGCCGCCTATCACGAAGCTTCTGACATGCTTAAAGCTCATAAGAACACATCCCTTCTTTATATCATATTTTGCTTAGAAATATGTTTTTTATTCCTTTGTTGTAAGACTCGATCTTCTCAGCCTGATCCAGGGAAACAACGATCACATCTCCGTCGCCCTGCTCATATGGCATGTTGGGGATGATTCGCCTACCTGTAAACAGGTCATCCAGTACACTTACTGACAGCTCAAGGCCTTCGATCCTGCCCGTGATCGGGTCGATCAATATATCGCTTATTATGCCGAGCTCCTGGCCGTCCTCCCGGATCGCCTTTTTTTTCAGCAGCTTGTAAAGGGGGCATACCTCATTCTCTGAATTTGTGCCCCGCTGTATCTCGCCCTCAGCGATTATCGCGTCTGTACCTATGGTGACACCGGAAAAGGAAATATCCAAATCGTTTTTGCCCCACCCGTCACGGGCAACGAACAAGCCTTCGACATGGGTGTTTCCCTTGTTTGTGTATAAATCCTTGACGATGCCAAGCTTCTTATTGGTTTTGCCGTCGATTACCGGCAGGCCGATGACCGACTCCCGCTTTATGCAGTTCAACCTTTGATTCATGCCCGTTCACATCACCTGGTACAAAATTATGTATTATTAATTTGTCCCCAAAGCTTTATTTCAATTACAATCAAGCGCTGCATAAAAAAGAAAACCGGAGCTTTCGTCCGGTTCTTCCTGTTCGAATCTAACTGTTCAGGTCTCCCTATTAGGTACTTTATATTCAGTACTTTTAATTTGTACTTACTGTTCAGTTAACCTTGTTTGGTATTCATATTGTATTCTTCTTATTCGGTTTTTCCTAATATGCTCTTTCCATATAATGCTTTCTATGGAGATTTCTAGTAATACTTTACTGTAGATAATGTTCAGCTATTTTTATTCAGCTCTACCCTGCTTTTTTAGATAGTCCTCAATTGCGGCTTTTACCGCATCCTCGGCCAGTACGGAGCAGTGCATCTTCACTGGCGGGAGACCGCCCAATGCTTCTGCCACTGCTTTGTTGGTAAGCTTCAATGCCTCGTGTATGCTCTTACCCTTTATAAGCTCAGTGGACATGCTGCTGGTTGCTATCGCAGCCCCGCAGCCGAAGGTCTTGAACTTCGCGTCTACTATGATGTCATTTTCGATCTTCAGATATACCTTCATTATGTCTCCGCATTTGGCGTTGCCAACCTGACCTACACCATCGGCGTTCTCGATTTCCCCGACATTCCTGGGATTTATGAAATGATCCATTACCTGTTCGCTATACAAATTCGCGACCCCCTTTGTTTTGTGCAAATAGCGGTGACATCTCCCTCAGTCTGGTGACTATTTCAGGTAAAACCTCAATGACATAGTCTATGTCCTCATCCGTGTTGTCATCTCCCAGGGTCAGCCGCAGCGAGCCATGGGCTATCTCATGGGGCAGGCCGATGGCCAGCAGCACATGGGAGGGATCAAGCGAACCGGATGTGCATGCAGACCCGCTTGAGCCCGCAATGCCTTTCAGGTCCAGGCTGAGCAGCAATGCCTCGCCTTCTATGAATTCAAAGCTGAAATTGGCGTTGCCCGGCAGCCTTTTGGTCGGATGCCCATTCAGCCTTGAGTATTCCACCCTGGATAAGATCTCCCTGATCAGGCGGTCCCGCATGGATGTGAGCCTGGCATTGTGGTCTGCCATGTTTTCCACAGCCAGCTCTATGGCTTTGCCAAGGCCGACTATGCCCGGCAGGTTTTCAGTGCCGGCCCTCCTGTTGCGCTCCTGGGCTCCCCCGTGTATATAAGGCAGTATCTTGACTCCCCGCTTTATATACAGGGCGCCTACTCCCTTGGGCCCGTAGAACTTGTGGGCTGACAGGGACAGCATATCGATATTGAGCTTTTCTACATCTATTGGTACATTGCCGACCGCCTGGACCGCGTCAGTATGGAAATATATCTTCCGCTCCCTGGCGATCCGGCCGATCTCTTCTATGGGCTGTATCGTGCCGATCTCGTTGTTGGCAAACATGACCGAGATCAGTATGGTCCTGTCGGTTATGGCTTCCTTGAGCTGGTCTACGGCTACCATGCCATACTCGTCTACGGGGAGGTAGGTGACCTCAAAGCCGTTCTTCTCAAGGAATTTGCATGTGTCGAATACTGCATGGTGCTCTATTGCTGTTGTGATTATGTGATTGCCCTTGTCCCTGTTGGCGAGGGCCGTTCCTTTGATGGCCCAGTTGTCGGATTCGCTGCCGCCTGCTGTGAAGAAGATCTCGCTGGGCTGGGCATTCAGCGCCTTGGCTGTCCTCTCCCTAGCGTGATCCAGGGCCCGCCTGGCCTGCCTGCCAAAGCCATGCACACTCGACGGGTTGCCGAAAATCTCCGTAAAGTACGGCAGCATTTCCTCCAAGACTTCCGGCTTAGTATATGTAGTAGCCGCATGATCCATATATACCTTTTGTCCCATAAAAAAGCGCTCCTTTACTGCTTAACAAGCCACGATCTTACATTGACTCCTGCCCGTTCAGCCGCTTGTACTCATTGACCATATCCTGAAGGGTGATAGAGTTGACGACGCTGTTTATGCTGTCATGGATTTTTTCCCAAAGTATCCTAGTCACACAATTGTCGGCCCGTTCGCAGTTGACCGGTTTATCTTCAGCAACGCAATCAGCGGGTGCAATCGTGCCTTCAAGGGTTCGGAGTAGGTCCCCTACTACTATGGCATCCGGTGCCTGGGCCAGCATGTAACCGCCCTGGGCTCCCCTTACGCTCTTGACAAGGCCGGCCTTCCTAAGGCCGGCTATAAGCTGCTCCAGGTAGTGCTCCGAGATCTCCTGCCGGTCCGCAATATCTTTGATGGGGACTGGCTGTTCATCACCGGAATGCAGGGCCAGATCCACCATAGCCTTTACACCATATCTGCCTTTTGTAGAAAGCCTCACGGATCCACCTCCAAATCCGACTAAATTACTTGGGATTTACAGGTGTATACTATCATACCCGAGTAATCTTGTCAAGATTCGCCTTAATAATTTTAACCAGTTTTATTTTTCATTATTACTGTCTTTTATTCCCTCTAGGGCATTGAACCTTTCCAGGATCTTGGCCTCGTAACCCGAGTTTTTCGGGTAGTAATACCGGGCATCTGCAAGTTCATCGGGCAGGTACTGCTGGGGAGCATTTGCATTGGGATAGTCATGGGAATACTTATAGCCTATACCGTGGCCCAGCTCCTTAGCGCCGGCATAATGGGCATCCCTAAGGTGGGTCGGGACTTGTCCCACATGCTTGGTCCGCACATCCTCCAGGGCCTTGTCTATCCCTACGCAAGCCGAGTTCGACTTGGGTGAGCAGGCGACCATGAGGGCTGCCTCTGCCAGGATGATCCTGCTCTCCGGCCATCCGATCCGCTCGACCGCCTGGGCTGCTGCAACAGCAACACTGAGGGCAGTCGGATTTGCCAGTCCTACGTCCTCTGCTGCTGCGATTATGATCCTTCTGGCTATGAATTCCGGCTTTTCGCCTGCCTCAATCATCCGCGCCAGGTAATGGAGGACCGCGTCTGGTTCCATGTAGTTACGCATGCTCTTTATGAAGGCGCTGATGATGTCGTAATGGTTGTCTCCATCCTTGTCATACTTCAGGGCCTTTTGCTGGATGCAATCCTGGGCAGTCTCCAGGTCGATCACTATTTTGCCATCTTCATCCTTCTCCGTGGTGAGCACGGCCAACTCCAGCGCATTCAGGGCGACCCGGGCATCACCGTCGCTTAACAGGGTAATATGGTCAAGGGCGTCCTCGTGGATGACGATATCATAATTCCCCAGGCCCCTTTCCTTGTCAGCGAGGGCCTTGCTGACGATCTCCTTTATGTCGTCCTGGGTCAGGGGCTCAAAGCGAAAAATGGTAGACCGGGACAGGAGGGCCTTGTTGACTTCAAAGTAAGGGTTTTCTGTAGTAGCTCCGATCAGTATTATCGTCCCATCCTCGACAAAAGGCAGCAGGACATCCTGCTGCCCCTTGTTCAACCGGTGGATCTCATCAAAAAACAAAATGATCTTCCCCTTGGGATTCAACAGATAGTTTTTCGCCTCCGACGCGGCATCCCTTATATCCTTCACGCCGGCTGTGACTGCATTGAGCTGTTTGAATGCGTACTTCGTTTCATTGGATATGATGCGGGCCAGCGTTGTCTTTCCCGTGCCCGGAGGACCGAAGAATATTACGGATGTGAGCCTGTCGCCCTTGATAGCCCTGTAGAGCAGCTTGTTTTTGCCAATGATATGCTTCTGCCCTACAAAGTCGTCCAGGGTTTGCGGGCGCATCCGTGCAGCCAATGGCATTTGCTGATCCATTGAATATTCCTCCCTTGCCGCGGAAAAACCGCATAAAGTGTATAATGGCACCTATTCAGCAGCTATATCCGGGTATAGTGGAAAATCTGAGCATAGCTTTTCTACGATCGACAAAACCTCCTGTCTTGCACGATCGCAATCCCCCAGGGCAAGGCGGATAGCCATGGCTATGCTTCTCATTTCCTGCTCTTTCATGCCCCTGGTCGTGACTGCTGGAGTCCCCAGCCTGATACCGCTGGTAACATTGGGACTCTGGGGGTCATAAGGAATGGCATTTTTGTTGACAGTTATCCGTACCCTGTCAAGGAGGATTTCTGCATCCTTGCCTGTAATTCCTTTATTTCTTAGATCGATAAGTATAAGGTGATTATCCGTACCTCCGGATACCAGGTCAAAGCCTTCATCAAGCAGAGCCTGGGCAAGGGCTGAGGCATTTTTTACCGTCTGCCTCTGGTATTCGACAAAGGCCGGATCCATGGCTTCCTTGAAGGCCACGGCCTTTGCAGCGATTATATGCATGAGGGGGCCGCCCTGGGTGCCTGGGAAGATGGCCTTGTCTATGGCCTTGGCATATTCCTTCCTGCAGAGGATCATGCCTCCTCTCGGGCCCCGCATGGTTTTGTGGGTCGTGCCGGTGACAAAGTCGGCATAGGGCACGGGATTAGGGTGGACCCCGGCAGCCACAAGGCCGGCTATATGGGCCATATCTACCATAAAGTAGGCCCCGACCTTATCCGCGATCTCCCTGAACCTGGCGAAATCAATGACCCGCGGGTAGGCGCTTGCGCCTGCTACGATGAGCCTGGGCCTGTGTTCCAGGGCCAGGTCCGCCACCCTGTCATAGTCGATCCTTCCGGTCTGGGCATCGACTCCGTAGGACACTATGTTGAAGTATTTCCCGGATATGTTGACCGGGCTGCCATGGGTCAGATGGCCGCCATGGGCCAGGTTCATGCCCATTATGGTATCGCCCGGTTTCAGCATCGCAAAGTAGACGGCTGTGTTGGCCTGGGCACCGGAATGGGGCTGGACATTGGCATGATCAGCCCCGAATATCTTTTTTACGCGCTCTATGGCCAGGGATTCCACAACATCGACAAACTCGCACCCGCCATAGTACCTTCTCCCCGGATAACCCTCCGCATATTTGTTGGTGAGATGAGTGCCCGCAGCTGCCAACACAGCCGGGCTTACAAAGTTTTCAGAGGCTATGAGCTCCAGGTGGTCTCTTTGACGATACAGCTCATCCATTATTGCTGCATATATTTCGGGATCCGTGCTTTGAATGGCTCTAAGGTTCATGGTTTCAAACTCCTTTATGCATTGCGGTAAATATTTATCATAATTATAGTTATCCGGCTGCCGGTTGACAAGAAAAAATACCGGCACACAAAATGAAGTGAACCCCTTTTGTTAGACAAAAATAACTAATGAAAGGGGTCTTCATAATG
>JAKORJ010000167.1 GCA_029777885.1 Bacillota bacterium
ACGGATACTGAAATCATTCAAATGTTGAATGATTTATTCAGTTCCACAAGAGCATGGGCTTAAACCACATAACTATAATACATTGTTGACTCGCTAAATTGCAAGGGTTTATTTTGCCATGCTCTTTTTTAAGGCTAAGAAGCGAGTGGCTTGCTTTTTTAGCTTATTCCTAAGATACTTATTGCACTTCGTAAGCGGCTGCCATGCTACACTGGTTGCTCCGGGGGATATGCTGCTATACTGGCTTGCTTTCTCCCTTCATCCCTCGGTACTTAAGATACAGCACGGCGGAATGTGCATGTCAAGGATTAGCCATGCTTTTGCCCCTTGACATGCACATTAGCGGCTTTTATTCCCATCGTATATTTTTTGGGTATAATGGTGACATTTTCTCAGATTAATGTTACCCTCTTTTTGATGACATTTTCATAGACTATTGACACCGTAAATTTTCAGGTTGCTTTAAATTGTTCATTTGTCTTATAATAAGCCCTCAATGCACTATTGAGGGCTTATTATCCCATGATGCCGTCCACCTATGATTTTAATACCCGCCTCTCAGCAGGTGGGATTCCTGTTGCATACCTCAACCTTCCCCGCAGGCGGGGCTTGATATCAGCATGCAAACTCCGGATTCCCGTATGTGTTCTGTGGGTTAAAAACAATAGATCAACGCACATCGCAGGATAAATGCTTTTTCTAGTATTATATTAATATAATCGAGTGTCCAATTCAATACATAATATTAACCAATTTCAGCCTTTCATATGGTTACCAGCATAACTGAGCCATGCTGGACCGTCCCGCACCCTTCGCATTTATAAACATGTATGCAGCAGTTGTCTCCCGTCAAGTCAGGCGAATTGTTGTAGAGG
Organism: Bacillota bacterium; assembly: GCA_029777885.1. Lineage (GTDB taxonomy): Bacteria > Bacillota > Clostridia > Caldicoprobacterales > DTU083 > JAKORJ01. The sequence continues at coordinate 876 of JAKORJ010000167.1, forward strand.
AAGGTATCCTCGGCCATATACGGGCTGTAGGGGCCGCTGAAATCCTCCAGCCTGCCCAATTGGATCATGGGCAGGCCGCATTTGAAACAGGCCTTTACATCAGGATACAGGCCATTGCATACTTGACAGATACCGCTCATGATCCCATATCGCCTTTTAACCTGCTGCACATTTCAGCATACAGGGTGCACGGCTTGTCGTTCCAGTGGAAGCAGTTCCTGCAGTCCGTTTCCTCGTCTGCATAGCTGAAGGTCGTCAGGGCTGCAGTCTTGGAGCAGTATTTATCGCATACGTATGCAGCATTCACCAAGTGTTCCGGAGTATCGGTCTGATTTAGTTCCACGCCTTATGCCTCCCATGGGATTTGTCACCTGTAAATGACCTAGTAAATAGTATCTCAAACCCGTGTTGGTTCTATGCAGAAGGAGCGCCTTGAGCCAAACGCAAGCTTTCAGCCTCATCGCCTGCAGCGACTGCCCACCTGCCACAGCGGCCGCCCCACCTTGCCCTCAGCTCGCCATCTGACAGAATCTCCACAACCTCACACAGGTTCGTGCAGCCTTTGCATTCAAAGGTCCTGGCTAAAAAATCCCCTATCAGGGCGTTGAAGCCGCAGAACCGCGTGGCTCCGGTCCGGGAGGTTTCCCTGTGGGCCAGGATCCCTGCTCCTATCGCTCCCATCACATCGAAATGCTCAGGTACTATAATGGGCTGGTTCAAGGCTTCCTCAAAGGACCTGACTATGCCGACGTTGGCTGCGACCCCGCCCTGGAACACGATCTTTGGGAGTATCTCCTTCCCCTTTCCTACATTATTCAGATAGTTTCTGACCAGGGCATCGCAGAGCCCCTTAATAATATCCTCACAACTGCACCCCATCTGCTGCTTGTGGATCATGTCGGACTCTGCAAACACGGCGCAGCGGCCTGCTATCCTGACAGGGGCTGTGGACTTTAAGGCCAGGGCTCCGAACTCCTGGATCGGGACCCCCAGCCTTTCGGCCTGCCGGTCCAGGAATGAGCCGGTGCCTGCTGCGCATACAGTGTTCATGGCAAAATCTGATACGACGCCGTTTCTTAAAAGGATTATCTTGCTGTCCTGGCCGCCGATCTCCAGTATGGTCTGGGCATCTGGTATAAAATGCAGGACTGCGGTCCCATGTGCAGTTATTTCATTTTTCACTACATCTGCTGATACCATGGCGTTGGCCAGCTCCCGGCCACTGCCTGTCGTCCCGACGCCTGCGATCCTGGCAGCTTTGGGCAGGGCATGGGAGATCTCCTCAAGGCCCTCCTTCAGTATCCGGATCGGCCTGCCCTGAGTCCGCAGATAGAGCTTCTCCAGCAGGTTGTACTTTTCATCTATCAGCACGATATTGATGCTGACCGAGCCCACATCGATACCCAGGTATAAATCCTTGCCAGTCATGATATCTTCCCTTTCTTTTGTGATAATAGGTCAACGAAGGCTTCCAGCCGGGTCATGTAGCCTGCTTCCCCGGTCAGCTCATCCACCGTGACAGTCATTGCAGGCAGACCCAGGTCCCGGGAGATTGTCGGTATTATGCTTTCCGCCACGATCTCAGGCATGCATCCGAAGGGTAGTATCTGTATAACCCCATCCAGCCCCTTTTCACAGAACTCTATAGTGGCGGCTATCGTCTCCCAGGCATGGCCGCCGATGCATAGGCCTAAATATGGTTTAGCCTTGTCCAACGCCCTCCTCCTGGCGCGCTTGTACCTCATATCCATCGAAAGATGGGTCTTTATCCAGTCAGTGAGCGTTATGCCCCGGTATACCTCTGCCCCGAGGCTGCCCAGCTTCTTTTCAACGTTGAGGTTGACATAGGGCTCTATAAGGGTATAGATCTCACCGACCAGGCCTATCCGGACAGGGTCGGAGTTTTTCTTTTCTTCTATAGCCGAGATCTTCTCCTTGTATCGGGCCACTAACTCCAGTATTTCAGTGCTCCCGTGGGCTTTTAAACATCACTTTCAAACCTGGCCAGCAACCTGTCGGTCTCGCCCTTGTGCTTTTCCCTGGGCCTTTTCCTCATCACGATATCCAATAGCTCATCAACTTCGACAGTGACCCTGAACGCGGCCCTGAATGCCCTCATCAGCTTTGGCAGGGAGTTGTATCCGCTCACCATGCGTATTTTGTCTATAAAGGCTTTGAGGCCTGTATTCGGAGCATCCAGGATGACGACGTTGACATCGTACCCTAAGTCCTTCAGGATCTCCTTCTGGACGACGCCATAGTAACCAAACCTGCAGGGGCCGCAGCTCCCTGTAAGGATGATCGTATCGGCTCCCCGTTTTATGCTTTCAAGATAATTGCCAATATTGATTTTAAGCGGCAGGCAGGCCATTTCAGGGGATAGCCTGGTGCCGATCTCCAGCGTATTTTTACTCACCGGCGGAGGAATCACTATATCTACGTTCAAATCATCAAAAAGCGCTTTTATAGATATATAAACCCTCCCCATGTGGGGAAAAGTAATGACCACTATGATCCCTCCATTCCATCATGTCCACGAATGCTTCCAGGCGGGTGTCAAAGCCTGCGTTCCCACTGTGCTCGTCCAGGGTTATGATCGTGAATGGTATCCGGAAATCCCTTTGATTGCGCCGCTGCAGCAGCTCGACCATGAATGAGTCTATTCCGCATCCAAAGCTTGACAGCACCACGATCCCGTCTGCCATTTTTCCCTCCAGCATAGTAAGACCGCTTCCCAGCAAGTGCTTCCCGTAGCTCCAAAAAAGCTTTTTAGGATATACGGAGCACGCTCTCTCGATCTTGTCCTGGGGGATGTTCTCAGGGAAGATCAGCCTATATCCCATTTGGACAAGCTTCCTGCAGGCATCCATGCTGATGAACCTGTCATACAGCAAATACGGGTGTCCTATCAGCCCAATCGTCCCCTTTTTGCTCCCGGTGCCGGCCTGCAGGGCCATGCCTTCAAGCAGGGTCAATGGATTAAAGCCACCAAGCAGCTTGGCGGTGTATTCGCCCTGGGCATTCAGCGCCCTGGCAAGCGCCCTTTTGACAGCGCTGTCCCGGGCACCAAGCTGCCTGCCGATTTCATAAAAGCCTTTATAGGCGTGCTTTAAGCCTTTGTGTGCGTTAAGATCCAGGATAAGCAGCTTCGGACCGCCTGGCACGGAATTCCTGATCATCTCCGGCAGGCCTATGAACTTGGGGCAGATATACTCTTTGGGACAAATGCTTATAAGCCTTGGGATGAATATAAGGTCTGCCTTGCCAATAAGGTCCATGACATGACCGTGCATGACCTTTACGGGCAGGCATGCGTCATCCACGCAGGCTGTCACTCCGTCGTTTAGTATCCTTTTGCTGGTTGGCGAAGAAAGGAGCACTTCATGCCCCAGCTCATTGAAAAAGGTTTTCCATAAAGGAAGGTATATACTCCATAAAAGCGCTCTTGGTATACCGATATTCAAAATATGCCTCCTAAAAAACGGGTCTGATGTAAAGCCTCGTTTTGTTATTATTGCCATTTGCAGCGTTAGTATAATGGAATTTGCACTATTTTGCACAAAGTACTAGTAATGAAGTTAAATAGATAAGGTATTGCCGTTTTATACTAATTGAGATATACTTATGCTAAAGTAATGATAAAGTAGGAGGTTATTGTATGAAGACCGTAAACATTAAGCTGTCCCTCGCCGAAAACGTCAAGAGCTTTGTCAATATCGTCAACAAATATCCATACGAGATAGACCTGAGATCCGGCAGGCATGTTGTCGATGCAAAATCGATCCTCGGTATATTCAGCCTCGACCTCAGCAAGCCTATCATAGTTGAGATCTACAGCGATGACTGCGATGATTTCCTGGAGGATATCAAGGAGTATCTGATCTAAGATTAATAAAAGGATTTTCCGGCATCAAAGCTAATTAAGTAAAAAGGACATCCACCGCTGGATGTCCTTTTGCTTGATATGGCTTTTATCTTTATAGTTTATCTCAGATTTTTTTACTACTGATATGATTTAGTGTATAATATCATTCAGGCAGTATATGAGAAAGCAGGCGATCAGTTATCGATGAAACGCATGGACTTAGCAGACAACAAGCTGGCGATCCTTTATTTTTTTGATTCCCTCGGTATCCCGCTTACCAATGAGCAGGTCACTGATTTTTTTGTCAACAAGTACCTGATGAATTACTTCGACCTGCAGCAATTCCTGGCGGAGCTTTTCGAAACAGAGCATTTATGCTATATGGAAAGCCGGAACAGCAATTTTTATTCCATCACAGACCGTGGCAAGGAGACCCTCAGGCTTTTCAGCTCACGCATCGACACCTATACGCGGAACATGATAGAAAACTTCGTTTTGACCAATCGCAGCCGCCTGCGAAGGGAAAGCCAGCTGATCGCGGACTACAAGCGCCTGGAGAACAACGAATACCTTGCCGTGCTGAAGGTCATGGAAGGCGCTATCACGCTGATAGAGCTGAAGCTGAACCTGACGACCATGGAGCAGGCCAAGAGCGTGTGCGAGAAATGGAAGGTCAAGGCCCCCGAGGTCTATAAAAAGATAATGGAATCCCTGATGTAGCTTGTATATGACAGCTTTTCCATTATGTGCCCTTTATATTTACTCTACCGGCTGTCCCCATAGTACTCCCCTGGTGCCGGTAGCAATGTAGAAACGACCGAATACCCTTGGATCACCTGCTATGCTCCTTATATCTCCGAACATCTGGCTTTCATTGTTGATCCGCTGCCATGTCCTCCCCTCGTCAAAGGACCTGTAGAAGCCATATTCACCCTTTATGATGCCGTTTACATACAGGGTCTTGCAGTCGCTGCCGGGCGCGGCCTTGCCCATACCCTGGCGGTAGATTACGTCGCCTTCATCAGATACCCTTCTGAAGTCCGCCGTGCCTTTCTGTATATCAAAGGCTATTTTCCACAGCCCCTTTTCTCCGGTAGATATCCAAACTACGCCAGTTCTGCCTGACTCGACGCGTATCTCGGCAGGCATCCTCCCGTCTATGCCCCCAAGCTCTAAGGCCGGAAAATAAGCCGGCACTACTATCTCCCTGAACGTCCGGGCCCTGTCCCTGCTGATGTACATCCTCGAACCGTCTCCAAAGCCGTAGAAGACTTCTGGGTCTACCCTGTCAGACAGCACTTTCAGCGTATCCTGTTCGTTGTCCACTAGATTTCCATTCAAATCGTATACCTTGCATTTGCTCCAGCTATTCCCCAAATCATCAGTATAGACGACCGCATCTACTGGCAGTCGGCTGCCCTCCGCCAGGCTCCATACCAGGGTCTTTCCGTCCGCCGAAACAGCTACCCATCCTGAATTAGTGTTCGGCCTTCTGATGGCGGCAACAAGATGATCGATCCGGTCTGACAAGCCTGTCGGGTCGTTCAGGCGGGTCCAGGTTTTGCACTGATCCTCAGACCAGATGAGCCCGCCCGTCGTTTTACCAGTCCAGTTGCCCCTGGCAGTAACAGCGACAAGCCATGGATTTTCGTCGGGGAAGTCGGCGTTAAGGCATGTTATGTACCTGTTGCCTTTTTCATCTGCAAACGAGTTCTCGGCAGGCTTTGTTAGATCGGTAAAGGCAAAGCCGCCCAGGTCCCCTATTATGTCTATCAGTTTGACCTCACCTATTGGCGGGCTGTATACATTAAGATGCACAGTCTCCTCCAGCCCCCTGCAACTTGGCTTCCAGACCACGGTCTCGCCCTCCGCTGCAGCGTTCAGGTTTTCAGTCATAAATATACCCGTTCCGGTATTGAAAACAGCCCTGTCAGGATCAAAGGGATCGAGCTTGATGTCAGACAGCCAGTGTATGAGGTTCCCGCCGCTGTTGTACTCGGGCTTCATGTAGGGGACCCCCTCAAAATCCATTTTGCCTATCGTCAGGCCATGGAGTATCGGTGTCCAGGTCCCCCCCTGTCTTCGGAGTAGAACACGGCATCACCCTTTGCGCAGCCCTGGGTGGAGCAAATCAGTCGTCCCGGTATCGATAGGTCTGCGGATATGCCTCCAAAGCCGCTGAAAGAGCAGATGGCTTCTTTTGCTTCACCTAAAAAGGACATATCAGGCGTTATGTATTTCCAGCTTCGGACCTCTCCGTTTTCCGCTACTTCATATCTCACCACGCAGCCAAGCTGAGCCCCACCCATATCACAGGCATAGCCCCGCCAACCTGCCCAGGAGTTCACGACCGATGCCAAGGTCACATACAGGTACTCCCCGTCAAAGGCTGCCCGCTGACCAACAAAGCCGGGGTAGTTGCCCTTATCGGGCGGAGACGGCTGCCCGGGCATGGCCTCGAAGGATCGGCCCCCGTCCCTCGATATATACAGGCTTGGGCCGCGCACGTTGTCGCCGGGCGAATTGTCCTTGCCTGCTGTCGAAACGACTATGGTACTGCACCGGCTGCCTGATCCGCTCCTGGGATCCAGCCAGACAAAGGCGATATCTGTTTCGGCCTTCCCGTCCTTAGGGCATACAGGGAGCTCTCTCCAATGCTCCCCATAGTCCTCTGATATAAGGAGCCCGTTTGTTTGGGAGCCGAAATAAACGATGGCCGGATCGATAGGATCGACTGCCAGCCGCTCGCCCGTGCCCCTGCCCGGTGCATTGCCGTGCACACCGGCGGGTATCTCAAAATACTCAAAGTGCCTGCCCATGTCCTTTGACCGGCAGAGATAATTATGCTTCCAGTCCCCGGCGGCTATGTACAGCCATTCGGGATGGTTCTCGTCCAGGGCGATCGACAGTGGATAGGTCTCCCACTTGCCTGGGGCTGTGACATGGTCCACCAGGGAGACCCAGGTCCTATCATTGAAGTTGTAGCGGTAGACACCGCCTATATCCGTACGGGCGTATAGAATCCCCTTTTCCCTGCTATGGAAGGCAAAGCCCGTAACAAAGCCCCCTCCTGGCACGGGGGCATGTCTGTATTCATAGGGCACATATGCAGGTTTATAAGCAGAGCTCATCGCAATTCCTCCGAATCACTTTGAAATCGGCTCAAATACATAATTGATGCCGGGCATTATACGAAGCCGTACGACCTTCTCATCGTTTTCCAGCCTGGCTTCCAGGATGCGGCCGCTGACCAGGTCCAAAAGCGCATTATAACCCTTTTTAAGCACCAGGCGTATCTCATCGTACCAGGGCTGGAAGGAGTGCAGGACAAAGCAGTTGTTGTCATATGCGAACATGGCAACCCTGGAAAAGGCATCGAGCAAGACAGAGGTGTCCGGACAGAAGACCCGGCGGATCTCATACAATACCTTCCTTGGATAATGATACAGGTCGCCGTAGTCATCAGGTATCGTCAGGATATAGAGCCTGCCCTTGCCATAGATGGTCTTAAGCAGCAGGGGGAAGCTGTTGTCCTCGCCCAGGCCTGCAACGAGCTCCCAGGTGTCATTGGTCATGTACTCAAGCTGAGGTATCATCACGGCCTTAGCGGCTTCCAGGCGGCCGCCGAAGGTGACGCCCCCGTTGTCGGAATATGCATAGGTGTTGACCAGGGCTTTTCTTGAGGTGTAGTTCACATTGGCCAGCTCCTTTTGAAAACCCATGGAGGAGGCAGCCTTCAAGAAGCCTGATGTTACGATGACAGTGCCGCCGGCGTACAGGCTGTCCTTGATCTTATCAATGATCTGGCAGTCCTTGGCCGCGCTTTCCGTAAGGAATACCGTCCTTGCCGACTGCGGGTATTCAGGCACCGGCTCAAGGGGTATGCCCAGCATGCCGATATAATTGTGGAGGTAGTCTTCACCGTGGCTGTGAAGGGGCAGATAGCAGGCAGTACCCGTTGGATTCCCCAATAGCCCCAGGTATTTGTCCATATCGCTGAAAATCTGGCCGTTGATAGGTATGCAAAGCGAGTATTCCGGGCTCAGCAGGGAACCCAGGGAGAACATCATGACCTCCCTGGCCTTGGCAAACAGGGTCAGATAAGCCTGCTCCGCATAGGAGGTATAATTGTATGTGCATTCATACGGGTCATACCAGCCCCCTCCATTGCGCCCCGGCGCGATATTCTCTAGGTAACGCATCAAAAAGTAGCTCAAATACTTGGGCAAGTGCTGCTGCGTATATGTAGGATTGCGGGTCTCTGTCCCCGTGTAGACCATGTCAAAAATGCGGGGCTCATCCTCCAGGTCGTATCCGGTATCCTGGTAATGCTCGTACCAGTTGGGATACTTGATTATCACTTTTACATCGGGCTTGATCCGCTTTGCAGTCTTTACTATGACGTTTTCCGAAATGTCCCTCATCAGGTCCAGGCGGAACCGGGCCCAGGTCCTGTCCCCCCTGGCTTCGTTGCAAGACTGGCACCTGCAGTTCGTGAAATAGAAGTCGTCAAGGATGAACTCGTCAAACAGGGATGCTGTCAGCTCAACTACTTCTGTCAGGAGCTTTATGGTTTCCTTGCTGGTATAGCACAGGGGATCAAAGCCGCCTTCACCTCCGGGCGGGGCGTCTGTGGTAATGCCTCCCGAGGTCTCTATCCCCCTTTTATTAAAAAACTCTATCAGGCGCTCCATTTGCTTTCTGTCTATCGTCTGGCCGTGGCGATAGGTTTCCAGATATACCTTCCCGACCCTGACATGCTTCTCGATCCAATCAAACTGCTCGGAAAATTTGTCCAGGTCAGTCAGGTTGATAAGGTTACCTACCGGGCAATAGATCGCAGCATTGAAATTCTTGTATCCGTTCATTTTCATACCTCCATATCCATGCAGGGTGATACTTGTTTTGTCTATATTATTTCTGCTGCTTTATCCAGTGATACTACCATAATTTTCTTTACATGATCCGGCTTTTCCTCCCTGAATCAGAGAGTTTTTATGATGCAAAAAGGGCTTCCCGTTACCGGAAAACCCTTTTGCCCACATTCTTGTTAGCCTATGCGACTCATTATCCAATTGTGCTTCTGCTTAGTTGGCAGAGTTCATTACTGCATCCTCAAGGGCTTTCAGCTTGGAAGCTTCATTCCTCGTGAACTCTACGCACTCCTGGTAGCCGTATTCATTGGCCTTTTCGATCATTTCTGCAACGATCTTGTCGTATTCGGCATCGCTCTTTGCGTAGATAGCTCTCCAGGAGTAGGTCTTGATCGTTTCTGCTACCTGGTTCCACTTTGTCATTAGCTCGTCGCTCTTGGGAGCCTCGGAATAGGTAGTAGCTATCTTGACTGCCACATGGCCCTGATCCTCAAGGTAATGCAGCACATCCGAGAAACCGGTGTGATCTCTCCAATCCTGCTCTATTTCAGATACCGGACGGTCAGCCCTTGTATTCCAGAACTTGTAGTTGTAGGTGCTGCCGTCGGCTGCTTCCGGATTGGTAGCATCGGTGGACCATGTGGTGTTGTTGATCTTGCTTGTTCCGTCAATGAACTTGCCGGTGTATCCGCCGGTCATTTCCGTATTGCCGTCCATCATCACAGCTTCTCCAAGGTCGGTCAGGAACGGGTTTCCTTCTTCATTGTAATCCCAGGTCACGCCCTTGGGTCCGTACAGGGTGGTCATAACCCCCTCAGGAGTTGACAGCCAGTTGATTATAGCCATGCAAAGCTCGGGGTAAGCCGTATTTGCACCGATGGTCCATACACGGTTTCCACCGTTTACATTAAGACCGTAAGCGATATTCTTCTGATCCTTTGCTGCCAGGGGCATCATAGCCTTGCCCTGGGAAAGGTGTTCTTCGGTGTTGTAAAGTCCGCTAGCCATCCAGTCGAAAATGTTGAAGAAAGCAGCACCGGTCTGGTAGGCTTCCGACATTTCGTCATAGGTCTGGGTCATGGAGTCAGGATCCAGCAGGCCTCTCTGGTACAGCTCGTTGTAGAACTTCAGGGCCCTCAGGTACATTCCGCCCTCCATCAGGGCATCTTCATATACCTGCCTCTCGGCGTGGTACAGACCAAAACCGAATTCGTCATAACCATAGAGGGCGCCAGTCGACTTGACCATCATGACCATGTTGCCGTCCCAGTCAGGGAACATTGAAACGCCGTATGTCTTGCCGCCTGTATCGGAGGTGGGCTCCAGGGCGACCATGTCTTCAAGTATATCTATGAAGTCCTCGAGGGTGTTTACTTCCGGGTATCCGAGCTTGGCATACAGGTCCCAGCGGATGTCCGGGCGGTAGAAGAAAGCTTCATGATCCTCTGAGTTTGAACCTACGTTGTGGCCGAAGCCGTACAGGGTGCCGCCTGAAAGGTTCCTGTTCTTTTCAAGAGCGGCCTGCATGTTTTCCCAGATATACGGTCCGTATTCCTGGACCAGGTTGTCTTCCTCCCAGTCGAACAGCATGCCTGCTTCTACTGCCTGCAGGTACTCATCACTGTCATTTCCGAATACCACTATATCACCGAGGTTGCCGGATTCCATGCGGGTAGCGAAGGTACCGTCTCCCTCGTTGACGATGTTCAGCACTACATTGAACTTCTCCTTCATGATCTGGGCGAACCAGCCGATCTGCTCACCAGAGTAGTTGGCAAGCTGGGTGTAAACTGTCAGCTCGACCGTCTCCTTTGGTATGATGTCAGCCAGTTTATCGCCACTTCCCGAAGGAGTCGGTGTCGGGTCAGCATTCTTGTTGTTGCTGCCGCAGGCTGCTAAAGAGATCACCATTATGCTAACCAGCAATATGGTAACTATCTTTTTTAAGATGTTCATATAAGTCCTCCTTTGATGTATATATTATTTATAATGCGTTGATGCTTGAGCACCAACGGTCATTACCTTAGGTTATGGTACTACATGTGGGCTTCGTTCAGCCCTTAACGGCACCTATCATGATGCCCTTTTCAAAGTAACGCTGCATAAAGGGGTAAACAAGCAGTATCGGGATGATCGTCACCATCGCGACCGTAAGCTTCACTGTCCTCATGTTGAGGGCCGCGTCCAATATCGACTTGTTTACCGCTCCGCCGGAGTTCATAAGGGCGGACAGGTTCGAGGTGCTGCTCAGGTATATATACAGCCTGTACTGCAAGGTATATAGCTCGGGCTTGCCGGACATCAGGATCATGGAATCGGTGAAACTGTTCCAGTGCCCTACAGCTCCGAATATCGCTATGGTTGCAAGGATCGGCTTGCTGAGCGGCCAGATTATCTTCCTGAAGATGGTGAAGTAGCCTGCGCCGTCTACAAAAGCACTTTCCTCAAGCTCTGCCGGGATCGACTCTATATAGGTCTTCACCAGGATGATATTGTAGGGGGCTACTATGCCGGGTATGATGTATCCCCAGAAATTGTTGGTCAGTCCCAGCATCGACATGGTCAGATACCAGGGTATCAGTCCTGCATTGAAGTACATGGTAATTATCAGGAACCGGTAAATGAACCTTCTGCCCCACATATTCCGCTTGGTGACCAGGTAACCGACAAAGGCTGATGCCAGGACCATGGTTGCAGTTCCGATCACGGTACGGGCTACTGATACCATGACGGATGACCCAAGATTGTTTACATTAGCCAGGGCAATGTAATTCTTAAAGTGTATGCCTATGGGGTACAGCTTGATCTGGCCGGTCCTGACGAGCTCGTTGGCGCTGATCGTATTTATCAGCAGATAATAGAAGGGAAACACGCATATCAAGGTAAACAGTATATATACCGTATAGTTGATTATGTTGAATATAATATCTCCCTTGGTCCTCTTGTAGCGGTGTTTTCTTTTCTTCTGCGGCTTCAAAGCCTGCTTTGTGTTGTATACTTCATCCATTTTTCTACCCCCTTTACACGATGGTCTCGCCGCGAACCAGCTTGGATATCCGGTTGGCTGTGAACAGGAGAGTTACGCTGATGATGGACTTGAGCATGCCAACCACTGTAGCCAGCGGGATATTGCCGGAGCCGCCGCTGCCAAGCCCCAGGGTATACACATACAGGTCCAGCACCTCTATAGTTTCCTTGTTGGCAGAGTTCTTGAATACGAAGTACTGATCCATGCCGTTTGACAGTATACCCGCTATGGAAAGGAGGAGCAGCACGCTGTAGGTCGGTATGAGCCCGGGAACGGTGATGTTCCACATCTTCCTGAACCTTCCGGCGCCGTCTATGGTCGCTGCCTCGTATAGCTGCTGATCTATGCCGGAGATGCCTGCAATATAGATGATCGCGCTCCAGCCGAGGCCTTTCCAGGTACCCCATGCCCACATCTTAAGCCAGATATGATCCCCGTCCATAAGGAAGTTCCTGCCCTTTTCAATGAGCCCCAGGTCGATAAGCATGGAGTTGACAAAGCCTTCAGTGGAGAACAGGGCAAAGGCAAAGGTATATACCAGGACCCAGCTTATGAAGTTAGGTATGGTGGTGAACGTCTGGACCATCCTGCTCACCTTGGCTGATTTGATTTCAGCCAGGAATATGGCGAATGCCATTGGCAGCCACGAAGTGGCAATACCGATACCGCTCATGGCCAACGTATTAGTGATGACCCTGATTATGTCCCTCCTGGTTGCGGAGTTCTCAAACAGGAAGGTGAACCACTTGAATCCGACGAATTCGTTCAGGCCAAGTCCGGGCTTGTAGTTGAAGAAAGCATATCTCCAGCCCCACAAGGGCAGGTAGGCAAATACAAAGGTCAGTATCACAAAGGGTAATATCATAAGGAACAACTGATATTTGGCTTCCATCTCATAGCGGTCCGCAGCCTGGGGTTTAGGAAGCTTTATCGCAGTGATCAGGCTGATTGCAAAATTCAACGCCAGCAGCCCGAAGAATACATAGACCCCAATCGGGAACATCGGCTCTACCTTGCCCGGATTGCTGGTTTGGGACATCGCATTGTAGGCAGGTATGAGCATGACTAGTCCGGGCATGCCTATGGCGGAGCCTATAGCTGAGAGCCTGGCACCAAGCTTTTGCAGGCGTATCTTGCCTAAAGTCATGAAGCACCCGGCAGAAAGTATAACTATACCGATAGTGATTATTACAGAAGCTATATAGATCAGGGTCAGGGTACTCTCTTCCATCCAGCCCCTGTTTAATGCCCTGATGAAACCACTCGTCAATGACTGGTAGGACAAGGATATAGTCAGCAGGGCCGAATCCTTGCTGATCAAACCGCTCAATCTTGCCGGGTTCAATACCGGCAGTACCAGAGATATCATTATCAGTATGGAAACTGTCCTTAACAGGTTCAGCAGTATATTGCTGCTTCTAAGTTGTCTGGCTTCCAAATCATCACTTCCCATCCTTCTTCTATAACTAAGCGGATTTCTAATAGCAGAATTTACCGATTCAACTGCTTACCCGTAAATGCTATAATTATTTGTTGGCCTTCATGGCAAACTGCACATCTGGTTGACATAATAATTATAAGTTTTGCTACATGCACAGTCAAGTAAAAATTATATATTTTGAACAGTTTATATAGGATAAACTTGGTTAAACTGCTAGAATAATTACCATCAGCAACTTAATATGGTAGCATACAGCCATGCTATCCGGCAGCAATGCCCTTCAGCCACAAAAAAACAGCCTCTGAACATAGAGCTCAGAAGCTGTCTTATTTTGATCACATTTACAGGTTTCAGGATTTCATATAGTGATTACAGGCTATTTTTCCCTATTCACTCTTAATTATTGATCCTTACTATCACCGGACTGGTATAATCCAGCGGGGTCACTTTAATGCCTAGGTCGGTCGCTTCCCAGGACCCATTTTGTACATCTTCAACGGCCTTAACGTTCCGCAAAAGGATCGTGAAGCTGCACCTGCGGCCCTCGTGTTCAAAAGCTATGCAATCGTCACGGGTCTCGGCTCTCAAAATCAGCTCAGGCTCACCACAGGTGGTATACACCTTTGCCTTGGCTGTCGATCCCTTTTCCAGGCTGAAGACATGGAATTCCACCCCGTTAGCATAGTCATAATCAGGCCTGTTGTCGACCGCCCCTACCGGGATAATTGAATTGGGCCTGGCCATCAGGGGCAGGCTCATGTAGTCGTGGCGCTCCTTTCTCCAGGCTCCGCCCTCTACAGTTTCGCCTGTCATAAAGGAGGTCCATTTTCCCTCCGGCAGGTAATAGGTCACATCGCCGGTCCTGGTGAATACGGGCGCTACAAGCAAGGAGTCGCCCAGCATGTATTGGCGGTCAAGATAATCACAAGCCGGATCATTTTCAAATTCCAGGACCATGGCCCGCATCACCGGCAGCCCTTCTTTAGACGCTTCGACCGCTTTGCTGAATATATAGGGCATCAAACGGCATTTTAGCTTGGTGAAATACCTGAGCACATCAACAGCTTCTTCATCAAACAGCCAGGGCACCCTGTAGGAGCTGTTGCCGTGCAGCCTGCTGTGGGTCGATAGCAGGCCGAAAGCGACCCAGCGCTTGTAAAGGTCAGGAGAAGCTGTGCTCTCAAAGCCACTTATATCATGGCTCCAGAACGCAAAGCCTGAAAGGCACAGGGACAGACCGCCCCGCAGGCTCTCTGCCATGGACTCATAGCTCGAAATGCAGTCACCGCCCCAGTGGACGGGGAATTTCTGCGAACCGGCTGTACCGGAACGGGCAAATACTACGGCTTTGCCCTTGCCCAGCTTTTCCTCGAGCACCTTGAATACTACCTTGTTGTACAGGTAGGAATAGTAGTTGTGCATTTTCTCGGGATCAGAACCGTCATAGTATACGACATCAGTCGGTATCCTTTCACCAAAATCGGTTTTGAAGCAGTCGACGCCCATATCGATGAGCCTTCTGAGATACCCGGAATACCATTCGCAAGCTTCAGGATTCGTAAAGTCGACTATGCCCATGCCCGGCTGCCACAGGTCCCACTGCCAGACGTCTCCGTTAGGCCTTTTAAGTAGATAGCCCCGCTGTATGCCCTCGTCGAACAGCCTGGATTTTTGGCCGATGTAGGGATTGATCCATACACATATCCTAAGGCCCTTGTCTTTAAGCCTTCTCAGCATTCCCTCCGGGTCGGGGAACACCCTGTCATCCCATTCGAAGTTGCACCACTCGAACTCCTTCATCCAGAAGCAGTCAAAGTGGAACACATGCAGGGGCAGGTCCCGCTGGGCCATGCCGTCTATAAAGCTGTTTACGGTTTCCTCATCATAGCTTGTTGTAAAGGATGTCGTCAGCCACAGTCCGAAGGACCAGGCCGGCGGCAGTGCCGGTTTGCCCGTAAGGTCAGTATAGTGCTTGAGCACCTGTTTAAGCGATGCGCCTCCGATTATGAAATACTCCAGCTCTTCAGCCGGCACGGAGAATTGAGTCCTGGACACTACCTCGGATGCTACTTCGTAGGATACGCACTCCGGATGGTTGACAAATACGCCATAGCCCCTGTTGGTCAGGTAGAAGGGAACGTTTTTATATGCCTGCTCGGACGATGTACCCCCGTCCCTGTTCCAGATGTCGACTACTTGCCCGTTCTTGACAAAGGGGGTAAAGCGTTCGCCAAGGCCATATACGCATTCCCCGACCTGGAGGCCGAGCTGCTCTCTCATAAAATTGCCTTCCGGGGCGGTTATATAGGCCATATTCTTCCTGCCCGTACCGGTCAGGTACCTGTCGCCGTAATAGAAGTCCATCGCCCAGTCTTTTGTGTTGATGACGGCCCTGGTACACCCGCTCTTGAACTCGATAGTCTCTCCGCCTTCCGTGATCTCGACCGGGGCAGTTTTCTCACATATTTCGAAGTCCGGACCCTTTTTTATGCCGCCTTTGTAATGGTAAACTCTGACCCTGATGATATCAGGCATGGGGGAGCTTAGCTCCGCTGTCAGCACAGGTCCGGCCAGGGTCTGGCCCCGGTGCACGATTTTTATATGGGGCAGGGTCAATATAAGCTTACCGTCTCTGATCTCATGATCGGCAACTTCAGCAGGGCTGTATATATTTACGCCCTCCCTGTTGAGCCACAAACCGTTGGTGAACTTCATCTTTCAGGACTGAGTGCTCGTACATAAAGCACCCAGCAGCACCTCCTCATCTTGTATTTTCTAAGCCTTCTTACTCAGCTATGACCTGCCTGGCCAGCATCGCAGGAGACGCGGACCGGGAGGAAAAAGGCTTCAGTCTGACCGCAAATCGGAAGTCCTTTGTATAGAGCTTGTACTTTTCAAGGGGACCCGGCCCACAGCTGTTCGTGCCAAGCCCGTTGTGCCTGTGATCCAGATTAAGTGTTATGAAATCCCTCCGGACCAGGTCACAGGTATGCATGGCCTCTTCTATGTCCTTATCGGTATATGGTCGAGCGCTGAAATCCAGGCATGGCATTCCCACTGCCAGCAGCCCGCTCCCGGTCGGATCAACGGCGGCAGTCCAGTAAACATCCGTCCTATTGCCGTTTTCCTGGGGATATATATAGGGTGTGAAAAGCTCATCCACGGAAGCAGTATAAACTCCAAAGCGGTTGGCTTCCTTGCTGTCCACATATGACTCGCCCGGCCCTCTGCCATACCACGTAAACCGATCCATATCAGCCGGTATGGCCATCTGGAGCCCGATTTTCGGCAAGGTCTCAGGCAGGGAGGGGCCAGACGGCCTTCCCACCACAGACAGTATCACATCCCCGCTGCCGTAAACCTCATATGTATACTCGGCATTTATGCACCAGGACAAAATCGGGGGACCGATCCTTGTGTTTACCTTTATCAAGGCTGACCTATCACTATACTCAAAGCTGACCCTTTCCGTCCTGTGCTGCATAGCGTGCAGGCCAAACCTGCGCCATTCATGCCTGATATGCATCTCATTGTCCGTAGGGGCATGCCAGAAATTGAGCCTGGGGCCGCTTACCAATAGCTTTCTTCCCTCATGCTCCCAGGACACGATAGTCCCGTACAGCTTGTCAAACCTTAGCTTATAATCAGCTCCTGATATGGAGATATACCTGTTATCTTCGGTGCAGCTAAGTGGCGGCATAGAGCTCTTGCTGACCGTAAGAACTGCCGGGACATCCACGGGCAGCCTGAACTGGGCCCACGCCACCTCATGGCCTTGATGAGCCCACCTGGTATCATGCGCAAGCACGAAGCTTATATTGAACCAGTAATCCGCGCCTGGTGTCACCTGTTTAGGTCTGTCCCATGGTATGGCGATATCCCTGCTTTCTCCGGCAGGGATCCCAGGCATGGGCAGCGTACCGGAGCAAATCAATTTTCCGTCTGATTCTATGCTCCATACTACCTTGAGGTGGTCAAGTCCGATAAAATCATACAGGTTCGTTATTCTGAACCTGCCCTCTTTCAGGTCCTCAGCTTCCACCCTCACGGGCTCTATGATCTTCTTGTATTCGATAAGCCCGGGGGACGGCTTGCGGTTAGGGAAAAGAAGCCCATCTATCACAAAATTGCCGTCATTGGGCCAGTCCCCGAAATCACCGCCATATGCATAGTATTCCCGGCCATCCCTGTGTTGGAGTATGCCATGGTCGATCCATTCCCATACAAAGCCGCCTTGCAGCCTGGGATACCTATAGAAGGTCTCCCAGTATTCCTTCAGGGCTCCGGGGCCGTTACCCATAGCATGGGCATATTCGCACATTATATGCGGGTATTTCATGTTCACGAGCCGGCCCGCAAGTTCCATCTCCTCCACCGAGGTATACATGGTGCTGTGCACATCGCAGCTTTTCAGCTCGTATCCCTCGTCCTTGAAGTGACGGCTCGACTCTCCCTCATAATGGACCAGCCTTGTCTGATCCCTGGTCTTTATCCACTTGTACATGGCGACATGGTTGCAGCCGAAGCCCGATTCATTGCCCAAGGACCACATCACTATGCAGGGATGGTTCTTGTCCCGCTCCACCATCCGGCGGACCCGGTCAAGGTATGCTTCCTGCCAGTCGGGATCATCGCTGAGCCTTTCTAAACAGCCAGCCATCTCAAACCCGTGGGTTTCCAGGTCTGTCTCATCTATGACATAGAGCCCATACTCATCGCACAGATCTAAGAAGACAGGATCGTTAGGATAATGGGAGGTCCTGACTGCATTGATGTTGTGCCGCTTCATGAGCAGGACATCCTCCAGCATGGCCTCATAGGGGACCGCCCTGCCCTGGGTCGGGTGATGATCATGTCGGTTGATACCTTTAAACTTGATAGCCTTGCCGTTTACAAGCAAGTACCCGTTTTTCAGCTCAACACTGCGGAATCCCGTTTTCTGCGGTACAACCTCCAGCACTCTTCCCCTGCTGTCCTTAAGGATCAACACTAAGCTGTACAGGCAGGGGGTTTCTGCTGACCACAATACCGGGTCCTGTACTTCCATCGTTACCTTGATATCGTTTTCGCCTTTGGCTAGATCCAAGTCTTCAAGCTGAACCATGCCTACTTCCTGTCCTTCATCATTTATCAGGTTACATTCAAGCCCTATCCCCCTGACATCCTCATCCTGCGCGTTGGTCAGCACAATGTCCGCATTAAGGACCGCATCCTTGTACTCATTGTACAGGTCTGTCCTTATGAAAATATCACCTATATGGATCCCTGGCCTGGCCAGCAGATATACATCCCTGAATATACCGCTGAGCCACCACATATCCTGATCCTCCAGGTAGGTCCCGTCAGACCACTGGTATACCCTGACGGCCAGAATGTTTTTGCCCGGCTTTACCAATGGAGTGATATCAAACTCCGATGGCATCCGGCTGACCTGGCTGTATCCGGCAAGCCTGCCGTTCACCCAGACATGGAACGCACTATCGACCCCTTCAAAATTGAGCGTGATCCTGAAATCTTTCCAGTCTTCCGGTATATAGAATTCTCTGCGGTAGCAGCCTGTAGGATTTTCGACCGGTACATGCGGAGGGTCGACCGGTATAGGATATGCTATATTGGTGTAATGAGGCCTGCCATACCCCTCAAGCTGCCAGTTTGAAGGCACCTTGATCCTATCCCAGTTGCTCGTGTCAAAATCCTCGTTGTAAAAATCGGCAGGCGCTTCCTGGGGCGTAGGCGCGTAATAAAAGTCCCACTGCCCGTTCAGCAGTTGAAATCTGCTTGACAGGCCACGCTGATATGACACAGCGGTATCGGGATCAGGATAGGGGAAAAAGTGAGCCCGGCTTTTCAACCTGTTGCGCTCAAGAACCTCATGATTGCCCCAGTCTGGCAGTCCTTCTTTAGAAACTATGATATCTTCTCTTGTCAGCGAACCTCTTAAGCTGTCCTGCTGCTGTTTCATCTGTATGTATGCCTCCCCTTTACTTATCTGTTGGTTTGATAATATATGCTTCGCCTGCCCTGCTGTCGAAGGATATCAGCCCATCACGGCCATGCTCCGCTGCAATGGGTCCGTCTCCTGAATGTATCTTAACGGGTGTCTTTGACTTGACAAAGCACTTGCCATATACATGAGAGTATATCCTTCCATTAGTTATCCTGCCGTCTTTCCAGGCTATGTCAACAGTGAAGCCGCCTCTTGCCCTGAGCCCTCTGACCTCACCCTCTGGCCACTCCTTCGGAAGGGCAGGAAGCAGGCTGATATACCCCTGGTGGCTCTGCAGGAGCATTTCGGCTATGCCTGCCGTAGCGCCGAAGTTGCCGTCGATCTGGAACGGCGGATGAGCGTCGAACAAGTTTGGATATACAGACCTCTTGAGCAAGGTCATAACGAATTTATAGGCATTGTCCGCATCCCCCAGCCTGGCCCACAGGTTGATAAGCCAGGCGCAGCTCCAACCGGTATGCCCTCCTCCATGTTCAAGGCGCCTTATGAGGGATTTGCGCACTGCCTCGATCAGGTCGGGGTCCTCATGGTTGAATATCTCACAGCCGGGATATACGCTGTAAAGATGGGACATATGCCTGTGTCCCGGTTCCTTCTCATCGAAGTCAAAAAACCATTCCTGAAGCTGCCCGTACCGCCCTATCCTGAAGCCAGGCAGGCGCTTTAGTGCCAGGGCCAGCTCAGAACGCAGTCCTTCATCCACCTGGAGTATCTCCGCTGCCTCGATGCAATGCTGGAACAGCTCCCGTATCAGGGAGATGTCCATAGTACTGGCATAGCTCACGCTGCATTCCTTGCCATCAGGCGTGATGAATATATTTTCAGGCGAAGTTGACGGACAGGTCACCAGGTTGCCTACCTTATCAGGCACAAGCCAGTCCAGGCAGAACAGGGCAGCGCCTTTCATGGCCGGATAGGCTCTTTCCCTTAAAAACCTAATATCCTTGCCAAACAGGTAATGCTCCCATAGATGGCTGCAAAGCCACACTCCTGCCATCGGCCAACAGGCCCAGCTCGCAGATCCGCCAACAGGTGTGGCGGACCTCCATAGATCCACATTGTGATGGGCGACCCACCCCCTGGCCTTGTAATGCACCTGGGCCGTTTTCCTGCCGGTGATCATCAGCTCTTCGATCATGTCAAACAGGGGGTCGTGGCATTCCGCCAGGTTGCATACCTCGGCGGGCCAGTAATTCATCTCTACATTGATGTTAGTCGTATAGTTGCTGTTCCAGGGAGGCCAAAGCTCCTCGTTCCAAATGCCCTGCAGGTTGGCAGGCTGGGTGCCCGGCCGCGAGCTTGAAATCAGCAGGTAGCGCCCATACTGGAACAAAAGGGCCACCAGGGCAGGATCCTCTGCCCCGTTTTTCACTCGTTCGATCCGTTCATCAGTAGGCAGGCTCTCAGCCCCATTGTGGCCCAGATCGATATGTACCCTGCTAAATAGCCCGCGGTAATCATCTATATGTCTTTGCTTTATTTCATCGTAAGCCTTAGAAGCAGCTGCAGCCAGTGTATCAGCACATGCGGCCCGGTAGTCCTTGCCTTCCGTGACCGGGTTTTTGTCAAAGCCGTTAAAGCTGGTAGCCGCTGATATGTATATGACAGCCCTGCTTGCGTTCCTGATGATGATAGTATCGTCCTCAGCCTTCACACGGCCGTCTTCACAGATCACCTTGACCATGAAGCCAAACATTATGACCTGGTGGTACTTATCGCTCATGGGGTCGCATTGCCCCTCCAGGAACAGGCAGTCATTGCATATAGCCTTCACCCTGTGAGATAACAGGCAGTCTGCTGAGATCCTGAAGCTGAGTCTGCGCGGCTTATCGCTTTCCAGCCTTATAGCTATCACCTGGTCCGGTGCGCTGGCAAGGACTTCTCTAGTATATAGGCAGCCATTTTGCAGGTATGATGTACGGGCAATGCCT
>JAKORJ010000168.1 GCA_029777885.1 Bacillota bacterium
AGCGAGCTGACAACAACGATCCTCAGGGTGCATGGCCCCCACCACATGGAGCTTTTTGACGTGCATAAGCAATTCCATGCCTTAAAGACAGAGCTGGAACAGCACCTGATAAAGGAGGAGGAGCTCCTGTTCCCGCTGATAAAGCAGCATGACGCTGAGCCATCCGACGAGCTCATTGAAAAAATAAACAAGGTCATGAAAGAGACCGAGGATGAGCATGTATCTGCCGGAGATATCCTGAAGGAGCTCAGAAGGATAACAAAGGAGTATGAGATACCGGCCGGTGTATGCCCAACCTTTGAAAAGACCTATCATATGCTACAGGAGGTAGAGGCTGACCTGTTCCAGCATATCCACCTTGAAAACAATATCCTGTTTAGAAGATATGCAAGGTAGTTATAAATGTAATAAAAAGGCAGGTGATTTAAATGGAAAAGGTGATCGAGCTTTCCAGGCCCGTTTATGATATCTGCAAGGACCACCCCGAGGTTATCGGTATCATGAAGGAGCTTGGCTTTGACAGCATTACAAACCCGGCTATGCTGAATACCGCGGGCAGGGTCATGACCATAGAAAAGGGGGCGAAAATGAAAAATATTCCCCTTGAAAAAATAAAGGAAGCTTTTATGGAACGGGGATACACGATCAGATGACAGGCGCTTCGCATGATTATGCATAGCTTTGCAGGAAAAATGCATATGTGATAAAATAAACCTGGATTTTTACAGATCCGGGGTTAATATATACAGGGAGCTGTGAAAATTTCTTCATGGCTCTCTTTTTATAGGGGGTATTTACATATGTTGATGATCAAAGGCGGCAAAGTGCTGACCATGGCCGGCAAGGTCTACGAATGCGGCGATATCCTTGTGGAAGGCGGCAAAATCAAGGCTGTTGGCGAAAACCTCCAGGCGCCCGAGGGCACCAGGGTGATAGATGCAAGGGGCATGTATGTGATGCCCGGGATAGTCGATCCCCATTGCCATATCGGCATGTGGGAGGACGGTATGGGCTTTGAAGGGGCGGATGGCAACGAGATGACCGACCCGGTCACTCCGGAATTAAGGGCAATCGACGCGATAAACCCTGAGGAC
>JAKORJ010000023.1 GCA_029777885.1 Bacillota bacterium
CCCTCTATGGGGATGTCTGCGCTTGATGGCCATGTTCAGGGCGTTTACGGCCAATTCAGATGTTATACGACTTCCTCAAGAAGCAACCGATTACCCTTCTCCTGACTTTGACACTTACCCTGGCTCAAACCCGCATGGAAACCGGGATCGTCATTTTAAAAACGAACATTTTGCCACTACATTATTGCCGTCAACCTACAGGGATAACTCTTCTAAGGGAGTGACATTTTTTGGTGGCCTGATCTTTAACAGCCGCAAGATCTTATTGCCAACTTCCGTCCCTTTGGTTTTTATCAGGAAATGCTTGTTTTCAACCTCCACCTGAGCGAAGTTCATGGAGTTCAAGCTGAAGCGGATCTCTTCAGGAGAGGCGGGCTCGCCAGATTTCTTAAGACTGAACTCCAACGTCCTCTCCAAGAGAAAGGCCAGGAAGCAAATGGCAAAGTGCCCCTTGATCCTGCTTTCGGTCCAGTGAAAGATTGGCCTTACCTCCAAGGTGCTTTTCATGATGCGGAAGGACTCCTCGATCTTCCACAGCGTATGATATGCCTCCAATATCTCGTAGGCGTCGAGCTCTTGTTCGTTGGTCTGGAGGCCGTAGTAGCCGTCGAACTTCTCATCCCGTGCGATGGCCTCTTCATCTAAGACCCAGTCTGAGTCTTTTCCTCCCAATTCCTGCAGGTACTTTCGTCCGCCGCGCTTTTGGCTGGCCTTGATGCGGGATCTATCTTCTAAAAGCGACATCGCCTTCGCTATGAACCTATTTCTCTCGGCTCTGTCCTTACTGGCCCTGGATGGGGAGTAGGTGATTATGAGCTTTTCCTTCAGGTTATGGGCATGACCGTCAACTTTTACTTCGTTTATATAGTCTAAGACCTTGTAGTGGAATCCCTCTTTGTCGGGCTTTGTGAATCCGTCGCTGGCCAAGGCTTGCTCCTCGACCTTCCTGGGCAGGCGCTTGATGCGCGAGGCGAAGATGTAACTGTAGCCCTTATCGGCTATCCTTTTCAGGTTTAAGTTGCTGTTTATGCCCCGATCGGCCACTATGATCACTTTGCGCAAGGACAAGCGCCTTTTTAGCTTCTCTAAAAAGAGCTCTAAGGTCTGCCCTTCAAAGGTATCTCCAGGAAATAGCTCGTAGCCTATGGGCCTGCCTTCGCAATCGACCAACAATCCTAACACCACCTGGACCTCCTTGAACTTGCCGTCCTTGCTGAAGCCGAAACCCCGCAGGTTGTCCTCACGTACGCTCTCAAAGTAAAAGGTCGTCACATCGTAAAATACCACGTCGACCTTCATGTTGAAGAGGTGCCTGTGCTGATAAAAGAGCCTCTCTTCCAGCTCTTCCTTGTACTCGCACAAGACGTCGAGCGAGCGGTATAGGTGATGCAGCTCTACCTCAGGCAGGTTTATGTAACGGCCTTGATGGCAATAGGTTTTAAGCTTGCTTTCCGGCTCCAACAGATGCTGGACGGCCATAAGAAAGCAGGCACTTGGAAGGTCGAAGTGGACTCCGCTTTCTTCCTTTATCCGACACAGGATGCGATCCAGGCCGAACTCCTGCCATATCTTGCGGTAGACTACATAGCCCCAGTTAATGATCTCCGCTTCGGAGGATTTAGAGAGGTCCACCTTCCCTTTTACCCCTGACAGTTCCTGGAGGCGTATGGCCAAACGCTTTATGCTTTCGTTGTTTTCGATCTGATCCAGCCTGCCCAAGTTCAACAGCACTTTGTGCTTCACAGCGCCGTTTTCCCTGTAGGAGCTGACCAACTGGACATATTCGTATTTTCCTGATTTGGTCACCTTGACGAACATAAATGCATTATACCACACAACCTGCACAATACAAGCAATATTACCAAATCATACCAAATATATTGCCACTACACTTTGAGACATCTGAAATTAGGATGCCCATGCCTACTGGGTTTGTAGCCTCAAGACGGGCAAAAACAGGAGGAAAGTGTCAAAGTCGGGGGCATCGTCAGAAGCCTTCAGGTTTATGATGATCAGGTCTAAGAGCTTGGCTGCCTCGGACTTGCCCTTTGCCCTATATACGTCCCTTAGGCGTTCCTTGGCCCAGTAGAAGCCTTTGAGGTTTGGATAAGTTTTTAAGAGCTCGTCTGA
>JAKORJ010000169.1 GCA_029777885.1 Bacillota bacterium
CAAACCCACCGATGATCTCCTTTATTCTAGGAAGCGGTAATAACGACTGCTTTAAGGATAGCATGTCCCTGGCATTGGCGCTGCCATATGAAACCCTGCTGATAAGCCGCTCAAGGTCATACACCTTGCGCAGCTCATCTTTTAGTTCATCCATCGATACCTGTTTTTCGAGCAACTCCTCGATACAGTCAAGCCTTTCATCTATCGCCTTTGGATCTATCAAAGGCTGCTGTATCCATTGCTTGAGCAGCCTTCCACCCATTGCCGTATTAGTTTTGTCCAAGAGCCATAAAAGCGAACCCCTTTTATCCTTGCTCCTTATGGTCTCTATAATTTCCAGATTTCGCCTGGAAGTGTGATCGAGCACCATATATGACTGGGGATAATATGACTTGACGCTGCTTATCTGCGTCAAAGCGTTTTTTTGGGTTTCTGCCAGGTATTCCAGTAATGCGCCTGCAGCACAAATGCCATACTTCATTTGCTGGCAGCCGAACCCTTCCAGGGATTGGACCCTAAAATGACTTAAGAGCTTTTTGTAAGAGTTGCTGCATTGATATGCCCATTCATGGTATACGGTCACGTATACCTTGTCCATATCCTTAATAATGGCCATAAGACCCGCATCTATTTGTACACTTTCATTTATAAGTATTTCACTTGGCATTATCCTGTTAAGCTCGTCATATATGCGGCTTATGGTATTTCCTTCAGTGATCTCGGATATAAAGAACTCGCCTGTAGAGATATCGACTCCGGAAAACCCGATCGCTTCACCATCTTTAAACAAGGAAACTAGATAGTTGTTCGTTTTTTCATCCAGCATAGATGACTCGATCACAGTGCCTGGGGTTACTACCCTTATTACCTCACGGTCCACAAGCCCTTTCGCTTCAGCGGGATCCTGGACCTGTTCACAGATCGCTACTTTATGCCCCTTTTCAATCAGCTTTGCGATGTAATGCTCAGAAGCGTGATAGGGGACGCCACACATGGGTGCCCGCTCCTGTAGACCGCAGTCCTTGCCTGTCAGGGTTATTTCAAGGTCTTTTGATGCTATGATGGCATCATCAAAAAACATCTCATAGAAATCGCCGACTCTATAAAAAAGGATCGCATCCTTGTATTGCTCTTTAATTTGGAAGTACTGCTGCATCATTGGTGTAAGCTCCGCCATACCCCGGCCTCCCGCATTGGCTCAACTTTACAATTATTATACGTCAGTAAATATATACCCGCAAGCTGATATGTCGAAAACAGGCTTTATTTGGCCTATTTGTGGCCACACCCGCTGCAGCTGCTGCAGCCGGCACTACTAAACTGAGCGCTTTCTTCAGAGTTGATTGTGTAATATTTCAGAAGCTGATTTATCTGGTATATCAGGTTATTGAATGCGCTTCCTTTACAGTAATAGGCAGCAATAAGCGGATTGCTCTTCATATCCCTGTCTGCAGCATCCAGCTCAGCAGCGCACTTTTCCAGTGATTCTTGACTGCAATTAGGGTCATCCTGTTTAGCTATGAACTCTGAGCGCTTCTGCTTGAAGGCCCTGGTCAATCGGCAAGTCTCCGAATCGCTCGCTACCTGGCGCTCTGCTTCCCTGTAATCGTAAAGCTCTTTGGACCTTGCCAAGGCCTCTCCCAGTTGTCTTGCAAGGTCCATGATCTCCTTTCTGGATGCAAACTCGCTGCTATTCATCTTGTGTCACTACTTCCCCTTCCAGTGACCAGGACTTTGCTTCCCTGATGCGGACCTGTACCAATTCGCCAATAAGGTCCTTGCTGCCTGTAAAATTGACGATTTTGTTAGTCCGGGTCCTGCCGGTCAACATTTCGGAGTTATTCTTGCTGGGTCCTTCAACCAGGATCTCTGTTACCGAATTCAGCAATTTAAGGTTCTTATCCTTGCTAATACGGTTCTGCAGTTCGATCAACCTGGCCAGCCTTTCCTTTTTTACTTCACTATCGGTTTGGTCCTGCAATCTTGCTGCCGGAGTACCTGTCCTTGGAGAATAGATGAAGGTGAAGGCAGAGTCATATCCCACTTGCTTTACTATATCCAGCGTATCTAAAAAATCCTTCTCCGTCTCGCCCGGGAAGCCTACTATGATATCGGTCGTAAGGGCGATGTCGGGTATTGCTGTTCTGACCCTGTCGACCAGCCTTAGGTAATCCTCCCGGGTATACTTTCGGTTCATCGCCTTGAGTATCCGGTTGCTTCCTGCCTGAATAGGCAGGTGGAGGTGCTCGCACACCTTGTCGCAATCCGCCATGGCTTCAATTAGGCCGGTTGAAAGATCTTTAGGATGGGATGTCATAAAGCGTATCCGTTCGATGCCGGGCAGCTTGTCTATATCCCTTAGCAGGTCATGAAAGAGATAATCGTTGCCCGTATCCTTGCCATAGGAATTTACATTCTGGCCGAGCAAAGTGATTTCCTTGTACCCTTTTTGTCCCAGTTCCCTGATTTCATCCAGTATGTCCTCAGGCCTCCTGCTTCGCTCCCGGCCTCTCACGTATGGCACGATGCAATAGCTGCAGAAGTTGTTGCAGCCATACATGATGGTAGTCCAGGCGCTCACGCCTTCAGCTCTTTTGGTTGGCACATGCTCCACTATACTGCCCTGCTCATCCAGGACCTCTACTACGGTATTGTTGGAGTCTATGGCCTGCAGCAGCAGCTGGGGAAACCGATGAAGGTTGTGGGTCCCGAATATCAGGTCCACAAAGGGAAACCTGGATGCTATATAGTCAGCCACTTCCTTTTGCTGCATCATACATCCGCAGACACCTATTATCATATTTGGATTGGCCTGCTTGCGAGACTTTAGGGCGCCCACATTCCCATAGACCCTTAACTCGGCATTTTCACGGACACAGCAGGTATTGAACAATATAAGATCCGCTTCATGCTCATTGTCGGTCTCCTGGTAGCCCGCTTCATACAGCATACCCGCCAGCTTCTCTGAATCGTGGACATTCATCTGGCAGCCGTAGGTTATTATATGGTATTTGAGATTCAAGTCGGAAACTCTTTGCTTCAATATATTTATATAATGCTTTTGTTTCTCCAGCTCTTCCGGGGAAACCAAAACCTGTTTTCTTTCCATAAGTCAAGCCTTCCTTTCGTCCAGTATAATCTTTATTATAATCTAATAAATCATACTGACGCAAGTTAAGGCTGGCTTTGGGAAATACTTTAACAGGAGGCAATGAAAGATGAAACAGCTGATTCACCTGATAGCGCTCATATTCACGCCTTACTTTGTGGGACTTCTCCTGATATGCGGACTTTTCCTGTCCTTTGTCTTCCCCAGGATCATCGCTGATTCTAAGTATCCAATAGAGTACCGGATCGGGAAATGGGCAGGCTATATCTTTATATTGGGAGGTATAGGTTTTTATTTAATCGCTCTGCTGTATGAGTAGTCCAAATATAATCAATCCTGCTGGTTTTTTATCTCCCCTATACGCCTGATCCTGATTTCGGTGCTTATCTCGAGCTCTGCTGAACGGTATACCTCATCCCAGTGTCCTGCGTTGGCCTTGTAGAAATGTGGATAGTAACTTTGTGTCTTTTCCTTGATACGGAAGGGATCGCTGCCAAACTCCTGCTGGACTTTTTTAAAGGTTCTTTTTATGATATTTTCCAGGTTTCTCTCTATAACAGCCCTAGCCTTTTTGATGTACTCATCGCTGTTCAAATCACTGCTTGGGGTTGTGATTTCATTTATATCACCCTCAAGCCTGACATTAAGTACGGCATACAGCTTATCTCCTCTTATTTCAGGCTCGAGCTCAGACTCGGACTCATATATCCTGAGGATCACACGTTCACCCAATTCAGGCGGCAGTTTAACCTCCAGAAACCCTGATTCTACATCTCCGCGCAGGAGCCTGGCCCCCATCACTTCCTCACCGCTCAGCCAGCCTGCCAGCTTAAAGCTTTTGATGACCGCGCCGCCTGATACACTAAGCGCATCTTTTAAAGGTACTATCCTACATAAGATGAAATCATAGCCCTCGATATATGCAACATGCATTTTGCCGATATGCATGTAATCGGTGACTTCAAACGAATACTTTGTATTCTTATTCAGGATTTCGGACACTACAAATGACGGTATGATGCCTGATTTGAATTTGATATCCAGTATATCCCTTGCCTTCCCTTGCACTACAGCTGTCAGGAGCTTCTTTCTCACTTCAAAGGTCCTCATTAGAAAGTCAAGATACTTGCTAAACTCCTCTTTGGCAACCTCCTCCCCGATCAACAGTATTTGGCAGTGCTCAAAGGTAGGGATCCAGTTTATTTTATTGATCAATTCATTTCTGGCCGTGGTAATATCCGCAGAAACCTGGGTAATATTCCAAAAGGGCTCATCGACCTGTGATTCGGCCATAAAGGCTTTAGGATGGGCTATCTGAAAGGTTACCTCCAGTTTGCCTGGCTCATCAGACTTGTCCAATGCGATGCCTACGATGAATGCCTGATCCTCTATCTCGATCTGATCCCAGCATGAAACCAGCAGCAAGGTTAAACCAGCCAGGATAAGTGTAAGAATAAGGCGTTTACCCATTCTTCGTCCCAGCCTTTCTTATTTTTGAAATAACAAGCATGGGAATGGTGCTAAACCCTAAGATCAGGCCCGCATAGCTGATGATGTTTAAGAGAAGCGTGAACTGTACTGAATTTTGAGGTATTATGGATATTATATATACGATCGGTGTCAGTATAAGTGTAAATGGCTTGTAGTTCCTTAAACCCATCAGCCTTACCACGGATAACGAGGCCATATACATATAGGCTGTAATCGTTGTGTATGCGGCAAGTATCCAAAAAGTCAGGAAGAAGATATCAAATCTTTCTATAAAAGACTCTACCCATAGTATCCTTCTGGCAAGGTGGACGGTGGGATAAACCATATCCGAGGTAGTCTTATTTCCATATATTCCAAGTACAACGAAAACCAGCGCAGTGTATACGATAACGGTAAGCACTACTCCGGCCAGTCCATATTTCAGCAGCTTGCTTTTATCAGCCATAAAGGGCGTAAGGAAGGTAACTATTTCAAAGCCCAAATAGCCTGTGCTGATATTCACCAGGCTCATAAAAATCGGTCCAACTCCTTCGGACAGTAAGGCCCTGAAGCGAAACAGCTCCACATCCCGTATGTTTAGCGCTATTAGACCCAGGATTATCGTTATTATAGGCGGCAAAAACAACTCGTTTATCCTTGCTATCGTGCCTATGCCTCCCTGGACCTGGTATACGACTGTAAACAGCATGGTTATCATTATAACTTCCAGGGGAGTTTTAGGCAGGAGCAACACCTTCATGGCATCAGCAAAACCGCGCAAGACTGTAGCTGTTGTAGCTATTGCATATATAGCAAAGTAAAAGCCGAAGAGCTTACCTAATAGCCTGCCTAGTATTATCTGCGAGTATTCGATTATCGTGTAATCAGGATAATGCCTGCCAAGCAAAATAGCCGTTAGGGCAAGCACAAGTGCAACCAAGCCGCCGAAAAGCGTCGCCAGTACGCCGTCGATACCCGCTGCTTCGCTGGCAGAGCTTGGCATGATCAGGACCGCTATACCTAAAATACTTACCACGACTGTTGCTGTTGCTTGTAGACTGGTTATACCTTGCCTGCTTTTCATCGGTGACCCTTTCATTACATATCCATTCTTATCATGTCTATCACATCGGTTTCTTCAGGCCGCCTTTTCATGGCCCTGTACGGTGCCCGTATGACAAAGTCTTTCAAATCGTTTATGATTATAGGCGATTGCGGAGTCATGAACCCCAGTCCAAAGCTCTTGATCGAGACCAAATGGATATTGAGCAGTATAAAACCGATCACGACGCCGTACAAGCCAAGAAACCCAGCCATGATCATCAATGGGAACCTCATGGTGCGCAAGCCAATTGCAGCAGAATATGTTGGAATAACAAATGATGCTATGGCTGTAATGGCAACAATGATCACCGTAATTGGGCTGGTGATCCCGGCTCGAACGGCTGCGTCCCCGATTATCAAGCCCCCGACTATACCTATGGTCTGGCCTATGGCCTTTGGCAACCTGGCTCCTGATTCCCTTAAGAGCTCTATGGTAGACTCCATAAGTAAAGCTTCTATCAACGATGGGAACGGCACCCCTGCCCTCGATGCTGAAATTGTTAAGGCCAGCTTTGTAGGTATCAGGCTGGGGTGGTAGGTCAGGACTGCTATATAGATAGCAGGGGTAAAGACTGCCACGAAGGACGAGATCCAGCGGACTAATCTTAAAAAAGAGGAAACGATCCACCTTTCGTTATAATCCTCCGGGCTTTGAAAGAACTGGTTGAAGGTTGCAGGGACTAACAGGGCATAGGGGCTGTTGTCAACCAGGATCGCGATCCTGCCCTCGAGCAGGCTGGCCACTGTCTTGTCAGGCCTTTGAGTTGCCTGTACCTGAGGGAATGGGGTCATATTATTGTCCTGTATAAGCTGCTCCAACTGCCCTGAGTCTATAACCTGGTCTATATCTATCTCGTTTAAACGTTCCTCAACCTCTTTGATCAATTCTTCCCTGGTTATTCCCTTTATATATATATAGGCCACGTCGGTTTTGCTGCGCCTGCCAAGCTTTATGGTCCTGATGACCATATTGGGGTCCTTGCATTTTCTGCGTACCAGTGCAGTATTTACTCTCAGGGTCTCAGTGAAACCTTCTTTTGGCCCCCGGATGACTTCCTCGTCATCTGCGTTGCTTACTCCCCTGGCTGGCCATCCTCTCGCGCTGATGACCAATATCTTGTCATAGCCCTCGATTAACAAGGCTGCTTCACCGGACATAATAAAAAGTATGGCCTTATCCAGGCTTTCAGCTTCCTTGATGTCGGCTACTGTGACAGCATGTTCCTTAACGAAGTCAAATACCTTATCCTGATCTACCTCGATGGTACGTTCCTTATTTAGCTCCGAGGCCTCATACATCAATGGCTTTAATATAGCTTCATGAACTACTGTTTTATCTATAAGCCCATCTATGTAAACAAGGGCACAGGAAATCCCCAGGCCGCCCAGCTTGAACTCCCTGAATACTGCATCTGTGCTTTCCTCCAAAAAGGCCTTGAGCTTTTTCAGATTTTCCCCCAGACTTTTAGATAAGGGAATACTTACCCTATCCTCGCTGTTTGGCTTGGGAGACTGCCTTTCTTCTATGGTTTTCCTGTTTTTTGGGTTTCTTCTCCTG
Source organism: Bacillota bacterium (assembly GCA_029777885.1). Lineage (GTDB taxonomy): Bacteria > Bacillota > Clostridia > Caldicoprobacterales > DTU083 > JAKORJ01. Next base: position 7,242 of record JAKORJ010000169.1, read on the forward strand.
ATGACCTTCATAACAGCCTCCTTGACGCTGTTGAAGTCCTGTCTTATTTAATTTGCACATAAAGCTACCTATTATGCAAAGTAGTCTGCCCGATGGAGCCCATAAAAAAGCCATGGTCCTACATGGCTTCTTGGCTGCTACTCTAACTCTTAGTATTCTTCGTATATACAGTTGGCTTGTGGTGGAAATAAAGCTGCGAGCTTATCCGATACCGAAGTCCGGTTGATTTCGATGAGCCCTTCGCTTATTGCAATGTCTACCGATATATAGCCCCAGAATAACTGGTTCAGGACGTGTATCCCCAGCTCGGCATCCGGTCCTTCAGAGGTTGCTTGAACAATCGCGCTGCCATCAGAGCCGGTAATCAGGAAACATCGGTTGTTTTCC
>JAKORJ010000170.1 GCA_029777885.1 Bacillota bacterium
TGAAGACAGTCTCCCCTTTGTATTCCCCCCGGTCGTCCAGCAGCCGGATCAGCTTGCGCTTGCCTGTGATCAATCCATACAAGCTGTCCTCGCCCGCCAGCAGCAAATCGATGTTGTTCTCCCGCTCATAGTCGGAGGTCACGGCCTCCGTCACAAGCCTTTCCTCCCCCGCCGCGGCATCGTAGGCAAACAGCCCTTCGCGGCGCAGGATGTACAGCTGTCCCTGATAGCTTTCAATATCGGCGACATAAGTATCCTCCTGCGCATAAAGCAGGTTTCGGTTTAATGTCTCCGCTTCCGCCATGGCGGCAGGGGCAAGCCCCGCCGTTATCAGCAGGCTAAGAACGATCAGGATTGTTTTGTTTTTCATGGCAGCCTCCCCGGTCACGTCATGCCTTTTGCGGCCTGTATGATTTCCGGCGTGCGGATGAAGAAATCAAGATAATGGTATTTAATTGGCACATAATCAAACACAGGAAGTTCCACCAAACTGCCGTCCACCGCATTGATCATGATAGAAAACCGGCGCGGAGCATCCCCATCAAATGCTCTCTTCAGCTTCTCTTGATATCGCCCCATGGCACGGTCAGAAGCATAAGCATCCTCCATATATGAATGCTGCTCAAAATAGAAGAAATAGACAGGATAGCCTATATCTTTCGGCGCATAATAGGCACAGATGGCCAAACGAAACATCCTGGCTTGCTCACCGGACCATCCGGGTAGATCCGCCAAATGAGACAGAGCCTTCTCATAGGCATCCGTATAGGGCATAGCTTCCGGGTCTGGCAGGCTGATCTCCAGGCGAACCACCGCTACATATCTTTCAAAGATGCGGCTCAGCTGTTCGGGTGAAAGTGCATCCAGTATAGGCAGCCACTTCTCACGCACCTTGGGCAGCAGCAGATAGCCGTCATCCCGGTTGAAACAGGCCTTCAGATCATTTTCCAATTGCCTGTCCCAAGATATTTTTTGAGGCCCTTCCAGCATGAGCAATCTGCCTGCCGTGTCCATCTGCCCAACCAGCAGACCATCCTCATCTTCCGGGTGATCAATGATGGTCAGGCTGAAGCCCCACCTGCCATCGCTGTATTCCATTTGATTCACGCTCAATTGTTCCCGCGTATAGCCCCTCTGTTCCTGGATAATATCATACAGCCTGTTCATCGCCTCCTCCTCCGCCAACATTGACGGAATAAAAAGGAATATCAGGATGAGGCTCATTGTCAGGATGCCTTTAAGACGTACTGTCATCATCACGTTCTCCCTTTCAGTTTTTTTACTCTTTAAGGATATTGCTTTTATGTTTTTTAGATAGATTTAAAATCATTGTACGGGACAACGCCTTTTTTAGTCAAACAAATATCAAAAAATCTTACAAATTAAAACATGGCGGAGGCATCAGGGGCACA
>JAKORJ010000171.1 GCA_029777885.1 Bacillota bacterium
CAAGGGTTGAGAAGATCTGACGTGCCAGTCCGGCAGCAGTCCTTCGGATGATTGCTGCCGGGCTTTATTTTGTTCGCCGGACAACATTTAACAGTTGACATTGGGGCTGCAAAATATTAATATAATATGGCAGTCTTTTTTAGGTCCTTATAAAATACTGCAAACACACATTTATGTGCCCGTAGCTCAGTTGGATAGAGTGCTTGACTACGAATCAAGAGGTCGGGGGTTCGAATCCCTCCGGGCACGCCAAAGGCCCGCATGCCATAAAGGCTTGCGGGCTTTATTTTTGCACCTGGGTATTTGCACCTGAGGCTACTATGGATCCGGATCATTTGCGCGTTTGCTCATCTATCCATGCCAAATATGCAGCGCTTCCCTTCTCTGCATCTATAAGCAGGAGCTCCGGGGTGTCATACGGATGGATTTCAAGAAGCTTATGCTCGAGCATTGGATACAGGTCCTTTCTGGTTTTCAGCAGCACCAGGATCTCATCCTCATGGCATAGCTCACCCTTCCATGTATAATGGCTTTTGATCCTGACCTCCTGGACACATGCGGCCAGCTTGCATTGGATGATCTCATCTATCACAGGCTTTGCCTGCTCCTCATTTGCAAAAGTCGTCATGACTATGCCGTACTCGCCCATGACCATACCTCCCGATATATGTTTGCTTCATACTAATGTTAAAATACATAGAGCAAAATGCCAAGCCGTTTGTAAGAGATGGCCCCACTCTGCTAGAATAGGAAGTGATCCAATATAGCAACAAATATCAAGAAACGTACTTCCTGGTTGGTCTAGTATTAGCTTAAGAAGGAGGTGCTTTGGTGTTTTCCTGGTATGACGAGGTGCAAAAAATCAAGGCCTGGATAGACACAAACATCGAAGGGAACATATCCCTGGCTCAGCTCTCCAGCTATATGGGCTATTCACCGTATTACCTGTCCAAGAAATTCCATGAGCTTGAGGGGATCCCATTGAAGGAATACATCCTGATCTCCAGGATCCAGCATGCTGCTGCCCGGCTGCACGAAACGAATGACAGGATAATCGATATCGCATTGAGCCACGGCTATTCATCCCAGGAAGCATTCTCAAGGGCCTTCATGAAAGTATATGGGATAACTCCATGGTCATACAGAAAACTGCAAAAGCCTTCGCCAAGCGCTGAGAAATGCCGATTGCTCCATTCTGTCGGCCGCACCAAACCAAGGGGAGGTATGGATATGAAAATCTATGTGAAGCAAATGTATGATTGGAACTATTATGCCTTTATCGCCGAGGATGTTGATGAAAAGTATTGGGACTATTTCAGGGAGAATCTCTGGTGGCAGATAGGCAACAGCTTTATCAGGTCATACGACAATGTAAGGGACTTTGAATACTGCGCTGAGAACTTCACAAAGTACGGGGAGACAGCTATAAAGCAGCAGCTAAAGCTGGTCGCGGCTCCCTGGGAAAATGCCCTGGACCGGTTTATCACTGAAATCAATAAGCTGGATGTGGATTGGTATGTTCACGGCAGTGCTGCCATGGCGCTTTGGGGGATCGATGTCAGGCCAAAGGATGTCAACATCATAATCCCCAACTACTCTGACTTTGATAAGGTCAGGGACCATTTCTGCAAGTTTGCGATAAGACCGATCGAGCGTTGTGAAAACTGGGTCATGAGCGGGTATGGAGAGATATTCATGGAGGCCGTGATCGGCATCGCATTCCACAATAAAGAGCTTGAACCGTACGATATGAGCAGGCTTGGTAAAATCACCTACAAGGGAACGGAAGTGTATTTGTCCAACATGGAGATGCTCCGGCAGGACAATATTGATTTCAACCGGCCGGAACGAGTCAAAGCGATCGAGGAGAAAATGGGCATTAAGAGCTCAGATACTCCGATGGACATCAAAAACCCTCCTATATTGCGGTTTATCGGCCGGTAGAGCATATAAGCAAAATGCCGATAGTATCTTCCCATTATAGGAGGATAAGGGCAGATA
>JAKORJ010000172.1 GCA_029777885.1 Bacillota bacterium
CTGGCGGCAAGGGATGGCCGCATTATAGTGCTCGATGCAGACCTGATGAAATCCATGGGCATGATGCCCTTTAAGCTCAAATATCCGGACAGGGCCTTTGATGTGGGGATACAGGAGGCCAACATGATAGGCGTGGCGGCTGGGCTTTCCGCCACAGGCAAGGTCCCCTTTGCCCACAGCTTCGGCCCCTTTGCTACCAGGCGGTGCTTTGACCAGGTCTTCCTGTCGGCAGCCTATGCCCGGCTCAATGTCCGCATCGTGGGCAGCGACCCAGGCATCACCGCTGCATACAATGGTGGAACCCACATGCCCTTTGAAGACCTGGGCATTATGCGCAATGTCCCTGGCATAACGATCATAGAGCCAACCGATGCAGCCATGCTGAAGGATATCGTTACCCAGACGGCAGACCTCTACGGCGTGTTTTATATCCGCCTCCTTCGCAGAAATGCGGTCAGGATATATGAGGATGGGTCACGCTTTGAGATCGGCAAGGCAGTGCTGCTCCGTGACGGCACAGATGCCACGGTGTTTGCCATGGGCTATTTGGTCAATGAGTCCTTGAGGGCTGCAGATATGCTGGCGGGGGAAGGCATATCCCTGAGGGTGGTCAACATGTTTACCTTAAAGCCCATCGACAAGGAAATGATAATAAAATGCGCGGAAGAGACCGGTGCCATAGTCACGGCGGAGAATCACAGCATAATAAATGGCCTGGGCTCAGCAGTGGCGGAGGTCCTGTCCGAGCACTGCCCCGTACCGCTCAGGCGGGTCGGCGTAAGGGATATGTTCGGAGAGGTCGGCCCGGTCGATTACCTGGCAAAGCGCTTCGAGCTGACGGCAGAGGATGTTGCCAGGAGCGTTAGAAAAGTCATTGAACTAAAAGCATAGATAATACATATACGAAAGAAGTGTATTTATATGTTGATCAGACAGGACAAGGGCCTGAAAAAAGGCTACAACTCAATAACTTCCCTGGATGATGAAAGCAATATCACCATGATGGACTTTGGGATCCTGGTGCTGGACGAGGGTGAGACCTACGAGGATGCAGAAGGCAAGGAAAAAGCCTACCTGCTTCTTAAAGGC
>JAKORJ010000173.1 GCA_029777885.1 Bacillota bacterium
CGGCGGAAATGTCATAAACAACGGAGCTATCGAGAACCTGCCCGCAGAAGCCTGCGTTGAGGTGCCCTGCCTGGTTGACGGCCGCGGGATCCATCCCTGCCATGTAGGCAGGCTGCCCGTACAACTGGCGGCTATGAACATGACCAACATCAATGTACAGCTTATGACCATAGAGGCAGCACGGACAGGGAAGATCGAAAACATATACCAGGCGGCCATGCTCGATCCCCATACGGCGGCAGAGCTCTCCATCGATGACATAGTCAAAATGTGCGACGAGCTCATCGAAGCCCACGGGGAATACATGGCTATGTACCATAGGTAATATCAGCAATAGTATCATTGATACTAAATCAGCATAATATATGGCGGCATACTTAGGAGGCAGATAACTATCTGCCTCTTGACTTAGAAGTGAATTCAGTTTTATGGATGATCGCTGGCAATCATGCATAAAATATGATTTCAGAAGGGAAGGTGGCTTAGTGGACAAGAACAGCTTCGCCAAGACCCCGCCCATGGGATGGAACAGCTATGACTACTATGACACCACGGTAAACGAAGCCCAGGTAAAAGCCAATGCCGACTATATGGCAGACTATCTTCGGGAGTATGGCTGGGAATACATAGTTGTAGATATCCAATGGTATGCTTACGATACCGGCTCCCAAAGGGACAAGTACCAGTATATCCCCTTCGGCCGGGTGGAGATGGATGAATACTCAAGGCTCCTGCCCTGTCCTGACCGGTTTCCGTCAAGCGCCAAAGGCCAGGGCTTCAAACCCCTGGCGGACTATGTACATGAACGGGGGCTCAAGTTCGGCATCCATATCATGAGGGGCATACCCCGCATCGCAGCCCATAACCACTGCAAAATACTCGGAACCGACAGGACGGCCAACGAGATAGCCAACCCCTACTCCATCTGCGGCTGGAATCCCGATATGTACGGTGTGGATGCGAGCAAGGAGGGAGCGCAGGAATACTATGATTCCCTGTTCGAGCTTTATGCAAGCTGGGGCGTGGATTTCGTCAAATGCGACGATATCTGCAATACGAACCTCTATAGGCACAACCAGTATTCGGCAAAAGAAGAAATAGAACTGATCCACCGGGCAATAAAAAAATGCGGCCGGCCTATCGTGCTCAGCCTGTCGCCCGGCCCAGCCCTTATTGACAAGGCATGGCATTATGCGAAGCATGCCAACATGTGGCGGATAACCGATGATTTCTGGGATAGCTGGCCCCTTTTGAAAAACATGTTTGAACGCTGCGAGGTATGGCAGAACCATGTATCAGAGGGCTGCTATCCTGACTGCGACATGCTGCCCCTGGGCTATATCGGCAAGGGTTTCAATGATGAGCGCTATACCAGGCTCACACGGGATGAGCAGGTAACCATGATGACTCTCTGGTGCATATTCAGGTCCCCGCTTTTCATCGGGGCGGAGTTGACCAGGCTTGACGAATGGACCCTAGGGCTCCTGACCAACAGAAAGGTACTGGGACTGCTCAAGCACAGCGCTGGAGCCAGGCAGGTGATGAGGGACGATAATCAGGCAGCCTGGACCAGCAGGGACACGCTAGACGGGGGCATTTATGCAGCCCTCTTCAACCTGTCGGATGAAAAACGAGAAATATCCGTAACTAACGAAGATTTGGGCATCTGTACCATCATAGGCATGACGGCCGAAGACCTTTGGTGCGGTGAAACCATGACGCTTCAGTCCGATGCTCTCGATGCCCTGGTCCCGCCCCACGGAGCAAAACTGTACAAGCTCAAGTGAACGGATGAGGTACTAATCCTGCTTAAGCAAGGCCCGAGCAGTCTCCAACAGACTTGAGGGTACATATATTTCAATATCGAAGAAGTTGAAGTTCCCAAGAATCATCATGAATTCTCCTGCTCCCCTTTGCTTCAGCATCACAGGGATCCCGTTCTGCTCCAGCAGGGAAGCGATGATCTCGGCTTCCCTCAGGTCATATACCGTCGCCAGCAGGGCTTCATGGTCACTATCAAGCTCGCAGGTTTGGGTTTCATCAGTATCATCTGTTGTATCCAACAACTCTGCGACCAACTCGCTGCCGCAATCACTGCAGACGGTAAACCCTTCCCTGTACTCGACCTTGCACTTCTGGCACCAGGGCATGATATGGTCCTCCTTCCTTATGCGTTTGTTCGGATTGCCCATATTTGTTTGCTATCTCCATGTCTTCGCATACCACAGCATTGAGAAGACACATTGATCAGGCCTATTCTCTGTTTGTCATCAAATACAGTGTGTTGACCGGGCTGTTTTCCGTATCCGCTTCAAAACATACGGTATACTTTCCGACATCATACTCAAATGTCCACCCTGATAACAGCTCACTGTCTTCGTTTTCTTCAGGAGCACAAGTTACTGTTGGTTCCCCCAAAACAGCAATGATCTCATCAATCGTCATTCCTAAGCATACATTATATACATCCCTGTTTTCTCCGGATATCCCTATGATAACTACATCTCCGTTGTCTATTTCATTCCCGTCTTCTCCTACGCTGCCTTCGTTTGTAAAAAATACGATATTTTTATCATCATATTTATAATATTTGCCTCCTAGAAAATACTCTTTTCTATCCGGCTCACCCCATCTGGCAACTATGTCCTTTGCTTTATCGCCTATACCAAATTCGATGCCGTCGACCTTACCCTGGCGCGCCAGCTCGAGCAGCGGATTGTTTTCATGTGTTACAGGCGGCTGCTCGGTCTCTATGATATCAGCTACGCCCGAGCTGCATGAAGCAAAAAGCATAACGATCGCAGCGATCAAGGCCAATAAAGCTGATTTCTTCATAGAAATCTCCCCCTTCATACACCATCATATAAGCCAGGATAACACTATACAGCCTAACTATATTTATATTACCACTCTATTCCTTATCAGTAAATGATATTTATTTTTTGTTATAATATTGTAATTAATATTACATTTATATTAATAAAATTCTAGACTCTAAGCCTCGTATGGTTCTATGTGCGCAATCAGCTGGACGTTCTTGTTGACATCTGCCCTGAGCTTTTCCTCAATATCATGGATAAGCTCATGGGACTCCTCGACGCTCATGTCCGGCCTGGTCATAATATGCATGTCTATATATAGGTCAGCTTCACTTCCCCTGCTCCTGATGTCATGGACATCCTTCACCGATTCAAAGCTCAGGGCTATATTCTTTATGCTCTCAGTATCAACGACTGCCTTGTCTAGGAGGATGCCTCCGTTGTCCGCGAATATCTCATAGGCAGCATAGAAAATGAACCCGGATACGATGAATGAAGCTATAGGGTCGATCACCGGCGGGAGCCCGAGCCTGATGCCAACAAGTGCTGCCAGGACTCCTATAGATATAAAAATATCGCTTCTCGTATGCATGGAGTCGGATATAAGGATCTTGCTGCCCAGCTTTTTACCCTTTGAATGCTCGTATATGCAGACAAAGATATTGACGCACAAGGTGAATATCAATATGAGGAGGCTTTGTACAGTTATTTCAGGTTCGACCGGGTTTATAAGCCTGCCTATCCCGTCGATCACGACCTTGGCACCCATCAAAAACAGCATGACTGCGATAAACAAAGCGGCCATCATCTCAAACTTGCCGTGCCCATAGGGATGGTCCTCATCCACCGGCTTTGAAGCCAGGTGTATGCCTATAAGGCCCACTATGTTGGAGGATCCGTCAGTCAGGGAATGGAAGCCGTCAGCAGTCATGCCGGCGCTTTTGATCACCGTACCGATGATCACCTTTAGCCCTGCGACCGCCAGGTTTGCTAACAGTATCGTCCATAGTACCCTTTTTACCTTTTTATAGTTATCCATTAAATAATACCTGCCTCATTTATAAACTAATTATACTTAACATCAAAAATGCCTGTGAAACTATTTTGCATACATAGTCCCACAGGCTTTTATCCTGCTGCCAAAAATGGCCCGGCTCCATACATATATAAATGTACGGCCTGGTCTATTTGGTACATATTTGATTGATATTAGTATATGGTATAAGGCTTGTTCTTGTCAATCGATACTGCATCATGTATATGACAGCTCTGGGAATTTGAACTCGCCCAGATCGCAGGTGACATTTCGAACGAATAAGGGGTCGGATTCATATTCCTCCATTGTATAATCTATATCCTGCCAGCAGGGCATGAAGCCAAGCTCAACCCTGGCAACGTTTTTGAAAGGCAGGCGCTTTGCCAGCTGGGAAAAGCTGATATCCCTTAAGGAGGAAACACCTATAAGCTTCAGTGTCGTGTCCCTTTGGTCTGCTATTACCATAGTATCAAGCTCGGGGATCTCATATATGGAGTCCTTGAGAGGGCCCAGGTGTATATGGAACATATTGATGGTGGCAGAGTTCAGGCAGTCCAGCTTATGTGAGAAATTGACCCGGCCGGAGAAGTAATCCCATACCTTGGGATCGTTGTAATGCAGCCTGACCGGCTTGATGTCATTATTTACATTCATATGGCATACGGGCAGCTTATCGTAAACGCGCCTGAAACCGAACCTGGGATAGAAATCCAGGACTCCTTCATTTGCAGACAAATACATGGGGGTATCAGGATACTTTGCAAATATATGCTCCATCAGCATGCGCGACAATCCTCTGCCCCTGTAGTTCTGCCTTGTTGCTACGGCCCCGAACGACAGGGCAGGATATTTCCTGCCCTCAAACAGGATCTCCGTCTTGTATACGCATATGTTGGATATTATCTCATCATTTTCGATGATCGAATAGCTTTCATACCTTTCGTCCCAGAGATTCAAGTCATACCA
>JAKORJ010000174.1 GCA_029777885.1 Bacillota bacterium
ATCAGGGTAAGCAGGGTAGCATAGGTCAAACCTCCTATGCTTACAACAGCCATTGGCTGCATCATCTCAGCCCCGGAGCCGTACCCCAGGGCAAGGGTCGTCATAGCTAGGATGGTGGTCAGGGCTGTCATGAATATGGGCCTGATCCTGGTAACGCCCGCAGTCACCAGGGCTTCCCGCTTTTCCATGCCCGCCTCGCGCAGCTGGTTGACATAGTCCACAAAAACGATACCGTTGTTGACGACCACACCGGCCAGTACGAGGAAGCCAAGCAGGGATATGACTGACAGCTCCATGCCGCTTACCCAGAGCAGAAGCAGGCCTCCGGTGAAGGCCAGGGGCAGGGTGAACATCACTATAAAGGGCGACAGAAGGCTCTGGAACTGGGCTACCATGATCAGGTAGATGAACACAACTGCCAGGGCGATCATCAGCACAAGGTCATTCATTGACTTTTTGATCATTTCATTCTCACCCTCTAAGCTGACCACATAGCCTGCAGGCGCCTTGTAATACTTGAGCCTTGCCTCAACGTCGCGGCTTACCAGGCCTATATTGTACCCCTCAGCTATTTCAGCCGAAACGGTCATATATCTGGACTGGTTTTCCCTGTTGATGGATCTCAGGCTGTCGGTTTCCTTGATCTCTGCGATATCACTTAAGCGTATCTCCTTTTTGGTGCCGTCCTTTTGGGTGACTTCAAACTTATACTCAGCCAGGTTATCGCGGGTTATGCCCTGCTGATCGGTTTTCACCAGCATGACCGGGTAGTTTTCACTGCCCTCGGTCAGTATCGTGGCCTGGGTCTCAGTCTGAAGGGCCGAAGCAATCTGGGCAAAGATTTGGGCTACGGTGAGCCCTTCCCGCATCGCCTTGTCCTTGTCGACCAGTATCCTCGTTTCCCTGTCGGAGTCCTCCAGCCCAGTTTCCACATTGGCCGTACCCTCAGTACTACGTAGGATCTCCGCTATATCCTCCGCTATTTCCGCCAGGGTGTCCAGGTCCTGGCCCTTGATATTCACCTGGATGCCGCTGCCACCCAGCACCGATATATCCATGTTTGTGGCGCTGACCTTGATTTCCGCATCCAGGTCCTTTGTCTTTTCATAGATCAGTTTCTCAACATCCCGATTCGTCAGGTCCCTTTTGTCTTTAAGCAGTATATAGAAGGTCGTGCTGTCGCCTGAACCCCGGCCCATCAGGGTCAGGCCTGCCTGCCCGCCGCCGCTCATGGCGCCTACCGTTTCCACCGCTTCGATCTCCAGGATCCGCTTCATGACCTCATCGTTCATGGCATAGGTATCTTCGCGGCTGGCCCCCTTGGGCATTTTCAGGGTGGCACTCATCTGGGGCGAATCCACCTCGGGCATGAAGGCCGTGCCCATTATCGTTGCCCCGTATATGCTAAGCCCCAGTAGCGCCAAAGATATGACGATGACAAGAGCCCGCCTGCTTAAGCAGAACCTGAGCAGCTTTTCATAAGACCTTACGAGAGCTCCAAACCAGCGCTGCTCCTTGTAAGCAGTTTGCCTGAGCACGGTCGCGCCCATGACCGGCACAAGGGTCAGGGCTACGATCAGGCTTGACACCAAGCTGTAAGCTATGGTCAGCCCCATATCGGTAAAGAGCTGGCGGGACAAGCCCTCTGTGAAGACGATGGGCAAAAATACGCAGATGGTCGTCAGGGTCGAGGCAGTGATAGCGCCCGCTACCTCCTTCGCCCCCTTGATGGCGGCCTGTGCGGCAGACATGCCTTCGTTCCTGAGCCTGTAGATATTTTCAATAACTACTATGCTGTTGTCCACCAGCATGCCCACGCCAAGCGCCAGGCCCGAAAGGGAAATCACGTTTATCGTCACATTCGTGAAGTACATAAGAGCAACTGCAAACATAAGGCTTATGGGTATGCTGAAGGCGATAACTATGGTCGGCCTTGCATCCCGCAGGAAGAGGATCAGTATGAGTATGGCCAGGGCCCCGCCTATGAGCAGGTTTTCTATTACGCTGCCCGTGATCATACCGATATAGTCGCCCTGGTCCATCAACGGACGGATGCTCAGGCCTTCATAGTCAGCCTGGAGCCTCTTTATCTCCTTGTTGATCGCCTCAGCCACCTTGGCCGTGGATGCCGTGCTTTGCTTCTGGAATGACAGCACTATCCCGTCATTGCCGTTGACCTTGGCATACATCTCCTCTGAA
>JAKORJ010000175.1 GCA_029777885.1 Bacillota bacterium
CCATCGTATTCAGGCATTGTCAATTAGTTGCGGACAAGGTAATATTATTGTATATTATGTTTTGAAAACCTATAAACTGGAAGGAGTGCAATGGATGTCTTTAATACTGCGTATCGAAGGGAACACTGTTAAAAACGAAAAAGATGAAACCGTCAGACTGCTTGGAGTAAACAGGGCAGGGCTGGAATGGGCTTCAAAGGATGACCGGATAGTCGATTCAGTTGTATATGCGTGCGATGTATGGCATGCCAACCTGATCCGCCTGCCCCTTTCCCAGGACAGATGGTTCGGCCATGGGCCTGAGCAGAGGGAAACTGACCCGGAGGGACACGAGTACCAGTCCTTGGTGGCCAGGATAGTTGACGAGATACATAAACGGGGCAAGTATGTCATACTTGACCTTCACTGGAGCAACTGCAACGTATGGGGAGAAAACATAGGCCAGCACTGCATGCCCGACAATAAATCCCTGGAGTTTTGGATCGATGTATCAAAGGCTTATAAGAATTGTCCCTCCGTGTTGTTCGGACTTTATAATGAGCCCAGGGACGTAAGCTGGGAGGTCTGGCGCAACGGCGGGACGATACAGGAACGTATCAGGGACAGGGAGGGCAATGTCAAGCACCTTGAATATGACACGCCCGGCCTGCAGGCCATAACCGATGCTATAAGGGACAACGGCGCCAACAACATCCTGGTAATAGGCGGGCTGGAGTGGGCTTATACCCTGACCGGCATAGCAGAGGGATACGGGATCGAAGACAGGAGGGGCAACGGCATCATATACGATACCCATGTGTATCCTTGGAAACATGAATGGGACAAGAATGTCACCGTGATCGCTGACAAGCACCCGATCCTTGTGGGCGAATGCGGCCATTACGGTAATACAGCAAAGCCCAGAGAAGGTGCCCAGTCTGACCCCAGCGAAGTGTGGGCCCCTAAGATACTGAGCTGGATAGACAAGCACAACTACCACCTGGCTGCCTGGGATTTTCATCCGAGCGCAGGGCCGTGCCTTATCAAAAATTTTGACAATGAACCCACAGAATTCTGGGGCTCCTATGTGAAAGCATACCTGCAGGACAAGCATAATAAAGGTGAGATCTGAACAGGCAGTGGTACCGAGTCCTTATATCGGTATTTTTTATTGAAATACCGGGCTTATGCTGATAAAATGGACATGTAAATCCACTGGTGAGGAAGGAATGTTCACATGCTAGACGGCTTTTTCAACAGAATGTACTATGGCGATCCCAGGAAACCTGATCTTAAAAAGGAAAACGTGAAAGCCAACAGGTTCAAGCTATTTTTCACTGTATTGCAGGTAAGGTTCTGGCAGTTGATACAGCTCAACCTGCTTTATTCGATATTCTGGATACCTATGATATTTTGGAATTTTATTTTCATGGGCGCCTTGGAGTTGCATTTGAATGAGTTGAATTTAGAACAATTGACTCAAGAACAGTTGCAAAACCTCATTTCTACCATATTCGGAGTACTGCTCGTCCTGATTCCTTGCCTTGCCATAACAGGCCCTGCCACGGCCGGAGTTTCGTATGTGCTGAGAAAATGGGCGAATGACGAGCATGCATGGGTCTTGACCGATTTCAAGGACGCTTTAAAGGAAAACTGGAAACAAGGCCTCTTGATGATGCTGCTAAACGGGGTCCTAATATACCTCTTCTGCTATGATATTTTGTTTTTCTATACAGAGGCTATCATGAAAGGAAACCTTGTGTTCCTGACCCTGGCGTATTTTATCATCATGCTGGCCTTGCTGCTTGGCATGATGAACATGCTCATATTTCCGATGATCGTAACCTACAGGCTTAAGCTCTGGCAGATCATCAAAAACGCCTTCATACTGACTATGATAAAGCTGCCCATCGCTTTCCTTATATTCTTGTTGGTGACAGCCCTGCTCATACTGACCTCATCATTCTTTATGGGGGTACCTCTCTTTGTCATCGGTTTTACTTTCACAGGGCTTATAACAGCCTCCTATGCCAACTGGCTGTTTGACAAGTACATCAACAACAGGCCGGTACCTGCCGGGGAAGAAAAGGAAGAAGAGTGAGTCGAAAGCCGGGCAGATCGGAGGGCCCTAGGATGTATGAGAAGTTTGCATATGTGTATGATGCGCTTATGCAGGATGTGGATTACGAGAGGTGGGTCGACTTCATAGAAGAGATTTTCAAGGCTTACGGCGTAAGGCCTGAGACCATAGTTGATCTGGCCTGCGGGACCGGCAACATCACGAACCGGCTTGCAGAGAGAGGCTACAAGGCGACGGGCATAGATATATCCGGGGATATGCTCGCTGTCGCCTCTGAAAAAGCCAGGAAATCAGGCCTTGATATCACTTACGTATGCCAGGACATAAGGGGGCTGGAGCTTCACAGGCCGGTCGATGCAATAACCTGCATGTGTGACGGGTTCAACTATATCCTGGAGGATGCGGACATGGAGCGGGCTCTGTCCAATATAAAGCGGTACCTGAATACCGGCGGCATCCTGGTGTTTGACACAAGCTCCCACTACAAGCTGTCAAAGGTGCTCGGAAACAATGTCATGGCGGACACGGAAGGGGACATCAACCTCATCTGGATCAACTCATATGACAAAAATTCCGAGATCGTGCAAATGGACCTGACATTTTTCGTAAAAGAAGGGGATTTGTACAGAAAATTTGAAGAGACCCATTTTCAACGGGCCTATAAGCAGGAAGACATGCTCAGGATGCTTGAAAAGTGCGGCTTCTCAAACCCGGCCTGTTTCGCGGAATTCAGCCTGGAACCGCCGCGGAAAAAATCACAGCGTATATTTTATGCAGCAACAAATATATAAAGTAGCATGAATTGACTGAATCATATGACTCCAAGCGGTTTATAATAAAATCGAAAAAGTGAATACTTATTTGACAACTGAATATTGGTGTGGTAGACTAACAAAGTATTATTTATTTAGGAGGACTGTTTAGTGGAAAGAGGAAAGGTTAAGTGGTTTAATGCCACAAAGGGCTTTGGCTTCATCGAAAGAGCTGACGGCACCGACATATTTGTGCATTATACCGCAATTAACTCCGATGGCTTTAGAACATTAGCCGAAGGACAGGAAGTCAGGTTTGACGTGGTTGAAGGTGAGAAAGGCCTTCAGGCAGCAAATGTTGAATTGGTTTAAATGTGACAAGTTAAAGCCACTGATTACCCCGGTGAGATCCACCGGGGTATTTCAATAAATGGAGGTGTTTAGTATGGACTACATAATCAGGGCTACCGCTGCCGATGGGAGCATCAGGGCCTTTGCGGGAGACCTTACCAATACCGTAGCAAAGGCGGCACGGATCCATGGTCTCTATCCGGTCGCTGCCGCTGCCCTTGGCAGGACGATCATAGCCGCAGCCTTGATGGCATCGGATATGAAAAACGAGAAGAACTCAGTTTCTATCATCATAAAGGGCGGGGGTCCGCTGGGCAACATCGTCGTTGTGGCAAAGGCGGACGGCACTGTGAAGGGCTATGTCGACAATCCCCATGTAGATCTGCCCCTAAACAGGTTTGGCAAGCTTGACGTAGGAGGCGCGGTCGGCATAGACGGCAAGCTTACGGTGATCAAGGACCTTGGCCTCAAAGAGCCATATGCAGGTCAGATTGAGCTGGTGACCGGGGAGATTGCCGAGGACCTGGCCAATTACTTCTGGGTATCCGAGCAGCAGCCGTCGGTCACGGCACTGGGCGTGCTGGTGAACCCCGATCTGACCGTAAAAGCCGCAGGAGGTTACATAATCCAACCGCTTCCCGGGACCAGCGATGACATATTGGATAAGATAGAGGCCCAACTGGCCCGGATCCCTTCGATCTCGACGATGATAGATGAGGGGAAGTCCCCCGAGGATGTACTGGAGACCGTCCTGGCAGGCATGGAGGTAAGATTCAACGCCAGGCTGCCCTTTGATTTCAAATGCGACTGCAGCAAGGAGCGGCTGGAGGGGGTAGTGCTGAGCCTGGGTCGTGAGGAGATCAGCAATCTGATCAAAACCGACGGCAAGGCAGAGCTGGTCTGCCATTACTGCAGCACCAAGTATCATTTTGATCGCAGCGAGCTTGAAAAACTGCTGGAAAAAGCTACAGAAAAGACTGAATAAATAGGCTCCTGCTTATAGAGCCACAGGGCTCTTTATGATATAATGTTGCTAATTAAAGCTTAGTGCCCAGGAGGGGAGTATGGCTAAAGAACTGTTTGCACACACCTTGAAAAAGGTAGTGCCCTTTGAGCAAAACGGAGACTTTTATTATCGCAAGGCAAGGAAATACATTGAAAGCAACAACTACATCAACGCCCTGAGCTATTACAGGAAGGCCCTGGAAAAGGAGCCTGACAATATAGATTATTCCATGGACCTGGCCGAGGTCTTTACTGAAATGGGCTACTTTAACGAGTCCAACCAGATCTTGTTTTCCGTCATACAAAAATGCTCGACAAGGCCGGAATGCTATTTCGGCATAGGTTGCAATTTCCTCGGCCTACAGGAGTACGAAAAAGCCCAGGAATGCCTTGAAAAATACCTGGACCTGGACTATGACGGGCCCTATGCCGATGAAGCGGCTGACCTTTTGGATATATTGCAGAACCAGGAGTTTTATTTCGATAAGATCGATGAAGTGGATCCGGTTAAGGCTAAGGTTTTCATGGCTGCCAGCAAGGGCAAGAGCTACCTTGACCGGGGAGATTACAAACGGGCGATCAGGGAACTTGAAAAGGTAGTGCGCAAGGAACCGTCCCTGGTCTTTGCGAGGAACAATCTGGCCCTGGCCTATTATTGCATGGGCAATGTGGAAAAGGCAATTAAAATAAGCGCTGGTGTCGTGGCTGATTACCCGTTCAACGTGCACGCCAATTGCAACCTGGCCTTGTTCTATTATGAGCAGGGCGACCTGGACAGCAGCCAGGCCTGCATCAACAAGGTCCTGGGGTCGCCAACTGAGGACCCTGAGGAGCTGCACAAGATAGCTGTCACCCTCTGCGAGCTTAAGCAGCATGAAAAGGCGAACCAGTTGCTGAAAAAGCTGCTTCGGTATAAGCCCTATGATATAAAGGTCCTTCACTATATGGCGATTTCCTGCTACAACCTCAAGCTGTATAAGACAGCTTACAAGTATTGGGACAAAATCGGGAAAATAAGCCCGGGCAATACGATCAGCACCTATTACAAGCACCTTGTCCAAAGCGTCCTGAACGGGAAAACGGTCCCGGCCGAGCTTCCGTACAACTTCCAGGTGCCCTATGATGAAATAGTACGGAGGATTAAGAAGATCAACGACCTGCTCAAGCTGCCCAGCGGAGACCTGCAGGAAAAGTGGAGGAACGGAGAGAGCTTGTCGGACCTTTTGCGATGGGGACTGGACCTAAACGATGCTGTCATAAAGAGGGCTATCCTGAATGTGGTGGCATCCTTTTCTGACAAGAAGTCCGAAAACTTTTTACGGGAGTTCATCCTCAGGACTGACGAGGACGAGGAGCTTATAAGGGAAGCCCTGGCGATGCTCAAGAAAATGGGTGCCGAGGGGCCGTATATAGCGATGCTCAACGGCAGCATTTCCAAGGTCAACGTAAGCCTGGAGAAAAAATACAGGTTCGACGACCGCGTGCTTGAAAACATACCCCAGGTGGCTGTTTCCCATATCATGCACAACTACGGCTTTGTTGATGAGCAAAACATTCGGCATATATGGAACTGCGTTGTCCACTATTGGCATGAAAACGGCATGCCCCGGATCAAAAAGCCGGAGGGCTGGGCAGCTGCCCTGGAATTATATTACTGTGAGCGCAATGGTATAGACGTCAACAGGAAGGAGCTTGCCCGCTCCTATGGGATCTCAATTGCGACCCTCCTTAACAATCTCCGTCAGATAGAAGAGTCGGCGATCCTGTTTTTTGAATAAAGCGGAAGCATAAGCATATCTCCCCTGCATAGTATTAGATAGGACACCAGGCAGGGGGATAAGAATGCAGAGCAAGCAAAGCTGGAACTACGGGATAAAAATAGCCCTGGCCTATATAGGTACTGTTATAGGGGCAGGCTTCGCCACAGGCCAGGAGATACTTCAATTCTTTACTAGGTACGGGTACAACTCGGTCCTGGCCATATTGCTTTCAACGGTCCTGTTCATCGTGGTGGGCAGAAAGATCCTGCTAATGGGCAACAGGCTTGGCGCTGAATCCTACGGTTCGGTCATCGACCAGATGTTCGGGGCAGTATCACCGTTGGTCAACATTTATCTGGCGATCTCCTACATGCTCACCCTTGGCGCCATGTTTGCCGGCGCCGGAGCCATGCTAAATGAGCAATTCGGTATGCCTTATCTTGCCGGCGCTCTTATCACGGCTGGCATTTCACTGGCTGTCACCTTATATGGCGTCAGGGGGATACTGGCTTCCAACTCCGTGATCGCTCCGTCGATAATCACTTTCAACCTGGTGATACTTGCATATGTCCTGTTTAGCAAGTCCAGGCCTGCAGGGCATATAAACATAACACCCGGGCAGCTCCTCCCCCTCCTCAAGACAGGTATAACTTATGCCTCCTTCAACCTCATACTGTCTGTAGGGGTGTTAGCGCCCATGGGAGGGGCGGTCAGGGATGTAAAGTCGCTGTACATAGGCAGCCTGCTGGGCGGAGGGCTACTGGGTCTCCTGCTCCTGACGGGCAATTATTCGATGCTCCAGTACACGCCCGAGGTTTTTGACAGGGAGATCCCGCTCATGCTGATAGTCGGAAAGATGGGCCGGGTTTTACTGCTTGTCTACGGGTTGATAATATGGCTTGAGATCCTGTCAACGGCGATCGGCAACCTGTTTTCTATAAACACTGTGGTCAGGGAAAAGTTGAAGGTTAAATCGAATATTCCGGCTCTCATCATCACCCTGGTCGGGTTTTTGATATGTACTCTTGGCTTTTCCAATATAGTACAATGGTTTTACCCGGCTCTGGGCATAATAGGTTTCATACTGGTGGGCATGATCCTTTTGCAGGCTTAGCAAAGGACTCTTATCATAGATGAATATCATTAATGGAAAGGCTGGTATAGATGAAAGAGATAGTATTGGCCGGAGGCTGCTTTTGGGGCGTTGAAGAGTTCATGTCAAGGATTGACGGCGTGCTGGAGACGACAGTAGGCTATGCCAATGGCCACACCCAAAACCCGACCTATAAGGAAGTATGCACGAACACGACAGGCCATGCCGAAGCCTGCCTGGTCAGGTATGATGAAAGCAAAATAACCCTTGAGAAACTCCTGGACAAGTTTTGGTTCATAGTCGATCCCACGGTGATGAACAGGCAAGGCAACGACATAGGGACCCAGTACAGGACCGGGATATACTATACCGACCCCGGTGACCTGGAAGTCATCCTGAAATCAAAGGCCAGGGAGCAAAGCAAATATGATGAGCCTATCGTTACTGAGATAGAGCCGCTCAGGTGCTTTTACCCGGCCGAGGAATATCATCAGAAGTACCTGAAAAAGAATCCGGGCGGCTACTGCCATATCGATCCGTCAAAAATGGATCAGGCATAAGGCGCCGATGCAGGTATAGGTACATACATGCCTATAGCGTAAATAATATAACATGAACTGAAAAAGGCACTGCTACATAAGCGGTGCCTCTGTGATTTCAGGGCTCTTGTTTTGCTCGTTTTCCCTGGCTATATGGTACATGCCGACGAATACGTACACTATAGCCAACCCCCAGAATACAAAGAAACCTAACGCACCCAGGGGGGAGCCGAGGAGGGAATGGATGCAGCTGAAGAGCACCGGTACTGTGGAAGCATATATGGCCACGTTCCAGCTTTCCTGGAAGGTGAGCCTCAGGTTGTAGACAGACGATGCTATCAGGGCTATCAGGGTGAGGACCAGGACGCCGAACAGCTTGCCAGCAAAAGCGAAAATGATCCAGAAAACCAGGAAAATCCAAAGGAATACCTTGATAATATCTTTTATGCGGGACAAAATCCTTAGCAGATCGCTTTTATCAATATCCTCTTCTAAAAAGGAAAATTGAAAGGTCTTGAGTTGCCCGGGCCTCACGGTAGTAAACTCATCCTTTGTGATGATGAATCCGTTTTCAACTTCATACTGCTCCAATAGCTCATCAGCGGTTTTGGTCGTGTCAATAATGATTTTCAGGCTGTCTGCTTCCTGAACGAAGGGCATTGGAGCGTCAACGGTCAATTCTCCGTTTTTGATGCTGAAATCAGGTAATTTATCAAATATATCGCTTTCAGAAATCAAACTCGCTATCTCGTTTGCTGTTTTCGTGACATTTATACTGAAGACCAAATACATCACTAGGAAAATAAGGAAGAGATACAGAAAGCTTTTTCCACCCTTCATCCTGGCCAATGAACCGTATGACTCAAACCCGTAGATACTGGTTGTAAACTGCTCTGTTATTTTCATATGCTCCTCCTATAACATTTTGACTTTATTATATAACTATTTTTGGAATCACTCAACAGAAGCTAGCCATTATATATTTTTTTCAGCTCAGCCAGCAGAAGCTCCTTGCTGTTGAGCCTGGGATCGCGCAGTACCCAGTCATGGGCAGTCCTGAGGGCTTCGCCTACCTGCTCGGGCCTGTGCTTCCCGATGCCCGCGTCGATTATGTCGTGGCCTGTTATGGCCAGTTCTTTCAGGCTGACCGGATCCTTGCTTTGTAGGATCTCGTCATACAGCAGGTGCAATTTGTTGCATTTATCCAACATAATCGGGCTGGTTTCAGCCTTGGCGGCTTTTTCATACCATCCGATCAGGCAAGACACATCCCTTTGTCCTAAAACTGATAGCAATTTCCTTATAGTGTACGGTTCAGGGTCATTATAGAGCAAATCCTTAAATCCTCTTATCAGACCGGCCGCGTGCTCCACCTCTGCATTGCTGAAGCGAAGGCTTTTAAGCATATCGATGATTTCAGTTTTGCTTTGTTCAGGGTATAGATAAAAGCACAAGGCTGCCAGCCGTAGTGTCAATACAAGCTCGGTACCGGCAATCATCACCGCATGCCTTTGGGACAGTTCAGCCCTGCCTGGGTGGGGAAAAATCATGTTGATCACCCCGGTGGCTGCCAATTGGCCGATTCCCTTGGCCAGATGGGGTGATAAGAGGAGCTTTGAGAGTTCGTCCCTGATCCGCTCGAATGCTACCTTGCCCAGTAAGGGGTGCAGCATTTCTATGGCTTGTCTCGTGTTTCCATCGATATCAAAGCCAAGCTGGGCTGCCAGGCGTATTGCCCTGAGAATGCGTAGGGGATCCTCATTGAACCGCTCCCGGGGGTTCCCAACAGTCCTTATGATCCCGGCTGAAAGGTCCAGCCTTCCCATAAAGGGATCCACGATACCATCCCTGGTCAAGGGGTCAAAGGCAATGGCATTGATAGTGAAGTCCCTTCGGGCAAGGTCTGCTTCGATGTCGGATATGAAATAAACCCTATCCGGATGACGGCTGTCTGTATAGCCGGCTTCACTCCTCAAGGTGGTTATTTCGATGGTTGTCCCACTGATCAGGACGCCTATGGTACCAAAGCGTTTGCCTGCAGTGTAAGGACTGCAGTCGCTAAAAAGGTTTTCGATGCAGTCAGGACTTAAGTTCGTTGCAATGTCATAGTCCTGGACAGGCCTTCCAAGCAGCATGTCCCGGACTGCGCCGCCCACCAGCCAGGCTTGGCCCCCTGACGTCCGTATCTTATCCATTACGAATATGACCTGTTCAGGCATATCCATGCGCATCACCTAATCATAGATATTCTCAAGCCGGCTGCCCGGGTAATAGTGTTCGATTATCTCAATGAAATTTTTGCCTGCCAGGGTCAGGCCATAGGCCCCGTACTGGCTCATTCCGACACCGTGGCCATAACCTCCGCCTGTTATCCGTATATATGTGATATTGCCCTCATTGTCCCTGCCAAAATCTATATAGGCAAAGGCGCTCGGCAGTATGGGGAAGTTGGTCCGTTTGCTCCCGTCATGGCAATTAAGCTCTATGGGCTTGCCGTTTTGCAGGTAATTGACTGGTTTCAATACCTGCCTGATATTGTACTCCTTGATTATTTTGAAGGTACCGTGGGTAGTAGTTATCTCGAGCTCCATTATATTTCCGCCCGCGCCTCGTTTTAAAACCTCGATGTTCTGCAGCCTGCCGATATCTTCAGGTATATCCAGGCTTTTATACGTATTGCCTGTTCTTGTGAGCACAAAATCGGGCTGGTCATTGTAAACCTTTATAAGGTTGGCCTGCAGGGCGGCTTCGAGCTGCTCCAGGGAAAAAACCGTTTCCCATCTGAAAAAGGGGGAGAACCGGTCATAGCCCGGCAGGTCCTTGTTGTTGATGAAGCTGCGGAAATTCTCTTCATTATACAGGCTTGGGGCATTTCCCGGGAATTGAGGCCTGGCGGTCAGATACGGGACCTGCTCGGAGGGGAACTCCTTCCTGTCGTTGCTCCAAACCTCGTGGCAATTGGCTGTATACCCGCAGGACGTGGAAAAGAACCGTGTATCTACTACGGTGTTGTCATAAACGGGCACCAGGCCTGCGGTCTCCTCGACCGCATGTGATGCTACATCGTTTTGTACAGTATTGTTGTATACCTGGCTGCTCGTGGAATCATCCAGGTGGGCGCCATAGAACCTGAATCCGGATGACTGCATCGCCCTGACGGCATAGGCGCGCGCGGCCACGGCTTGGACCTTCAGTGCTTCAAGGCCGAACAGTACGGGCATTTCGCTGGGCACTACGGATTTTAAGTATTCCTCAAGATTTACCTCGTTTATGAGCACCAGCCCGCTGTTATACGGGGCTACCTCAAGGATGCCCTTGTAAACGGTCCCGTCCAGGCTTGACGTATGGCCCCGGGCAATGGTGGTCACCTTGAGGCTGTCATTGCCCTCAGGCCTGACATACCATCTGAACATAGATGCTGCTATCTGCTTGCCCTGGTGATAGACCTCCGTTTTATTTTCAAGGGGCCTGAATTCAGCGATATCACCGCCTCTGAATTTAAGGCTCTTGCCGCTTATGGGCGAGGTGACCGTGAAACCGGAACTGCAGGTGATCCTGACTATGTCATGGTATATGCTGGTGTAGCCGCTGGTGCGCAGGGCAATTCTAATGGTGTCCTTTACCCGCTTAGGCTTTTCGTAGACAGCTGTCATGCCTATGCCCTCCGCATCGCGGTAAAGGATAACGTTCTCGGCAGCGACGGGCAGTCCAAAGTTACCAGCGTACTCAAGCCTGCCATCAATGCTTATGTAAACAGGGAAACTTCCTTTTACGGGCAAGTAACCCTTGTTCATGTCTTCGATCATCGTACCGGTCAAAGCCATTACCCTGGCCAGGACGGTCGGGGACAAGGGCTCTGCCTTTGCAAGGAAGCCATCAAGGGTCAATATGGCCGCAGGAGTACCTTCCTTAAGCGCATCCCGGGAATCAGGGTGCACCTCAACGTTGATGGTAGTGCCTCCGATATCGATTGTCCAGTATATGGCTCCCTTGTCGGACACTTGTCTTTGCAATGGCATCCCGAGCTCATATGATTCAACATCTGGCAGCCTGTTTATCTGCCATCTGTTTTCTGATTTCACGACATCAAAATAAAGCCATACCTTGCCGGTTTCGAATTCGACTGTTGCTTTGACCTGCACCGAGCCCGTACCGGCGGCTTTTTGATCCGTTACCTTGAAGGACTTCACTTTTTCCTGTTGCAAAAGCTCTATAAAGGTATGACCCTGGAGCTGTGGCGCAATATGCTCTTTGTAGGTGTCATCCCCATTGGATAGGCTTTGAAGGAAGCGATGCACCGTTTCACGGGGAAGTGACTGGATATGTATCAAAACCAGGAAAATCGATATCATAACCATCAATATGATAGGTACCACGACGATCAATGCCTTCTTGTTCAATGCACTCACCTCTATATAGTATATGCATGCTGTCCTTCGAGATAGATTATAGGCAGATCCATGCTACTTAAAGTATAAGCCTGACGGGATGGCATTTGTCAACAAAAAGAAACAGCGGATGACCGCTGTTTCATATGCCTACTGGCGCCACCTGAGATATTTTTTTTCGAGCCATGCTACGCCCTGGTACATTAGCGCCGCAGCTACAGCCAATATCATGACGCTGGTCATTACCAGGTCCAGCTTGAATACCTGGCCCCCATAGACGGCAAGGTAACCGAGTCCTGCCCTGGATACAAGGAATTCACCGACTATAACGCCGACCCAGGACATGCCGACATTGATCTTCAGGGCTGATATGATAGTTGGGATGCTGGCTGGGAGTATCACCTTGGTCAGCACCTGGGTCTTGGTTGCGCCAAAGGTTTTCAGCAGCTTTATCTTGTCAGGGTTCACTTCCAAGAACCCATTCAAAACGCCGATGACAGTGACTACTATTGATATAAGCAAGGCCATCACGACTATCGATACAGGTCCGGCCCCGACCCAGACTATTATGATTGGGCCCAGTGCTATTTTTGGCAGGGCATTCAGTACGACCAGATATGGATCAGCAACCTTGGCTAAAAAGTCGGACCACCAGAGTATTATGGCGATCAAAGTGCCCAGTATCGTACCTACCGTAAATCCTACTACCGTCTCGAGCATCGTTATGGAAACATGCTTGAACAGTTCACCTTCCTTTGCCAGGTTGACAATGGTTTTTACTATCCGGGAAGGCTGGCTTGTTATGAAAGCATCTATCCAGCCCAAGGAAGCGGTGATCTCCCAAAGTACAATAAAGACGATCAGCAATGCTATTTGAGTTATCCTAATCGAAAGCCTATATCTTCGTACCTTCTTCAGGTAGGCCAGATGCTCCTCTGATACCGGTGCTTTGTTATTGTTAGTTGACATGGACATCCAGCTCCTCCCATATGATATTGAAGTATTCCCTGAACTCCGGAGCCTTTCTCAGGCTTACCGGATTCCGCTTTTCACCTGACAGGTGTATGTCATGGCTGCTCTTGATCACCCCGGGGCGTTTGCTCAGGACGATCACCCTGTTGCACATGGATATAGCCTCCGAGATATCATGGGTAACGAGCAGCGCAGTCTTTTTCTCCTTTTTGATGATGTCTGCAACCTCATCGGACAAGGCCAGCCTGGTCTGGTAATCCAGGGCTGAAAAGGGTTCATCCAGCAAGAGTATTTTCGGATCGATAGCCAGTGTCCTTATCAGTGCCACCCTTTGCCTCATACCGCCTGAGAGCTGGCGGGGATAATGGTTTTTGAAATCACCCAGTCCATAGGTATCCAGCAGCTCGATAACTTTTTTTTTATTTTCTTCATTGGCCTTTTTCTGGATCTCAAGTCCCAGCATGACATTTTGAAGTATAGTGCGCCATTCAAACAAATGATCCTGCTGCAGCATGTATCCGACCTTGGAGGAAGGACCTTCGACTTCTTTACCTTCAATTTTGACCTGCCCCGA
>JAKORJ010000176.1 GCA_029777885.1 Bacillota bacterium
CCGCCCGCTCCACGATTTTCGACCTGGCAGCAAAGGTCTCGATGTCGTCCTGGAAGAACTGCCTCACCGATGTGGGCTGGGCTCCGGCCCTGCGCAGGAATGATGCCGCTTCATAGGTCCTCACGCCGGTTTTGAAGATGAAGTTTTTGGTGTCCATGGTGATGCCGGCCAGCAGGGCTTCGGCCTCGATCTGCTCTATGGGCACCTTTTCATCGAAGTATTGGATTATCTCCGTCACCAGCTCGCTGGCCGAAGACGCATAGGGCTCAAGGTAAGTCAGGGCTGCGTTTTCTACCGTTTCGGCGCTCCGCCTGTGATGATCGATCACCACTATGTTACCTGCGAGGCTTATAAGCTCAGGGGATTCCGTAAAGCTCGGCCTGTGGGTATCAACGATGATCAGGAGCGTGTCCTTGCCCATGCTGTTCATAGCGTCCTCTGCCCGGATAAAGAGATCCCTGTAGGCCTCCTTTTCAAGCAGGGTCTTTATGATATTGTCGACGGAGGCATTGGTCTTGTTCAATACTATATGGGCTTTCCTGCCCGCATGCACCGCGCACCGGTACAGGCCCAGGGCTGATCCAATGGAATCAAGGTCAGGGGACGCATGGCTCATGATAAGGACCTGGTCCGAATGCTCAATCAGTTCCCTCAGGGAATTGGCGATGACCCGGGACTTGACCTTGGTACGCTTTTCCACGCCCTGGCTCTTGCCCCCGTAAAAATAAAGCTTTGTGCCCTGCTTGACCACGGCCTGGTCTCCGCCTCTGCCCAGGGCAAGCTCGACAGCGGACCGGGCACTGGCGCTGGCTGCGGAAGGCGTGTTTGCACCCTGGCCTACGCCGATGCTCAAGGTGACCGGGATCCTGTTGCCCAGGCTTATTTCCCGGATATTGTCAAGGATGTCGAACTTGTTATTCAATACTGTATTCAGGGCAGCCTCCTCCAAAACGAGGATGAACTTGTCCCTTTCATATTTGACTATGCTGGCGCTTAAGCCGCTTGCCCACCTGTTGAGGCGCGACTCTATCTCAGCCAGCACGCCGGGGATCTTGCCCTCCTCGGTGCTGCTTATCACCTCATCATAGTTGTCTATGTGGATATAGGCTATGGCAAGCCGCTTAGCCCGGAAAAGCTCCCTTATCCTGTGCTCCTCGGTGATATCCAGCAGGTACAACAGGAATATGACCCTGTCCCTGCGGGTACCCGTCCCTGTCTTGACCGGGGTCCAAAGCACCCTGTAGCGCTTGTCCCCAAGGGTGATCTCGTGGAAACTGGCATCCACACCCTCCGTGAAATACCTGGGTTTCAGCTCAGGTATCAAATCGCTGATATTGCGCTCCAGGAGCTTTTCGTCCTTGAAAAGGTCGCCAAAGTTCGGGTTGTACCAGGTGATGCTCCCACCCACCTCAATGACCACCAGCGGCATCGGTATGCTGAGCACTGCATTTTTTGTTGCCCATTCAATATTTTCAGACAGGTTTTCCAGGTACTCGTACCATTCTTGCCTGCGTCGTTTGGCTGCACCCCAGTTATACAGCAAAAGAAACAGAAAAAGCAGGAACGAGATGCCGCCGATCACATAGTCGAACAGCGTTATGACGACCACAAGCAGAAAGATCACAGCCAGGTATACCCTTACCTCAGGCAGGTTCAACCTTTTGGTCAATCGGTTTTTCACAAAGCTCACCCCTACCTTCAGTTTATTCCTGAGGCTTCA
>JAKORJ010000177.1 GCA_029777885.1 Bacillota bacterium
CCAGTAGCTGAGTCTCCCCACTCATAACGATCCCCCCAGAATACTATATAACGGCCCCTCCTTTTGGGTGAAATCCTTTAGTACTCAGGCTGCTCTGCGCTTTTTGCCGAACCATTTCTTGAAGTAATCCTTGCTCATGTATATCAAGGTACCGATTATCAGCAGGCACAGGAGTATGATTATTATCAGTATGACCTTCAGTATATTCGTGCTGTCGCCCGATTTGGTATTTGAAACTTCAATGGTGATAGGCTCGCTTTCAGCGGTGAATGTGGTGTCATCGATTCCAAGGGCGGTCACGATCACCTTGAGGGTCTTCGTCTCATCGAGCTTGAAAGGCATAATCTGTATACTGATCTCTTCACCGGGCTCAAGCTGGGTTATACTCTTAATATGGGTCTCTATCTCCATATCGGTGTCCGTCAACACAAAGGAAAGGTTGTACAGGGACTCCGTGCCGGTGTTCTTGGCAATGCATTCCAGTTCTATGGGGCCGGGTTTATCCAGTATATTGGTATTGGGCACAAGGGTCAGGGCCATCTGGTGTTTTACCCCGGCAGGCTGCACTGTTATCTTTATTTCTGACGCAGTATATTTATACTCCTTGTTCATTTCGGCATCGACGGCCTTGAGTATAGGAGCGCTTATCGCATCCAGGGTCAGGGTGAATTCCTTTTTGCGGATGACTTCCTTGCCGGGCTCAATGATATCGATGATCGCGACTTCGCCAAGCTGTGGATCGGGTTCCTCGATGAGGATGTTCCTCAAGGCAACATTGCCGGTATTCCTGATGATATATTCGATTTCAAAGGGCTGGCCTGCTACGATGCCGGTAGGTATCTTCCGTTCGATCTCCACCCTCTGATCAAGCTTTTTCAGGAATATGCTGCAGGTGCTGACCGTATCGCCGCTGCCCTGGACCTCGGCCCTGGCAGTGAACGTATAGGTGACCTCCGGCTTTACCTTGGATTTAAAGGTAACAGGGATCGACTGGCCGGGCTTCAGTGGGCCGGGGCTCGAATAGAAAGTCGTTCCGTCCCAGTCCTGTACCTCTATGTTGGTCAGGTCGATATTTCCGATGTTCCTGATATCAAAGGTGAAACTGACCTCTGTCTCGCCGGGTATCGCGTTGACCTGGGGCGTACCCTCGATTTTGATACCGGAGACCTTGGTGAAATCATTCACCTCAATATTTACCGAAGCCTCAGCGATTTCTTTATTGCCTTCTTCCTGGTTCAAGGGATTCAAATATTCAATTTTTATGTGCCCGTTTGCTCTCTTGTCCAAATAAAAGGTTTTCGAAACGGTTTTGGTTTCGCCGGGAGCCAGTAAAGATATAATCCCTATTTCCCCTAATACCGTATCACTTATTTTCAAATTATCTAGCAGTATATTTGACTCGGATTTAACCTCTACAGTAAAAGTTACCGGATCGCCCTTGAAAACCGGGCCGGTTTTATCAGCGCTGTATTTTACACTAAAATTGATTTTCAATACATGGATCTCATCATTGAACTCTATATACTTCCAATCATCGCTTTCTTCAAGCTTGTACTTAAGCCTGTACTTATACGAGCCATGATAATCCTTGGCCGAAAAGGTTTTCCCCGGGACGGTCTTAGAGGCACCCGCTCCTATCTGCTCACCCTGCGCCAGCAGGCTGCCTTGGGATAAAACTTCTCCCTGCTTGGTGATAAATTCCTCTTCAAGTCCAGCTATAGCCTTATCGCTGTTAT
The DNA here is from genome assembly GCA_029777885.1 of Bacillota bacterium. GTDB lineage: Bacteria > Bacillota > Clostridia > Caldicoprobacterales > DTU083 > JAKORJ01. Next base: position 1,737 of record JAKORJ010000177.1, read on the forward strand.
TGGTTATGGTGTATGACAGAGAAATACCGCCTAAAGGAAAAACATATCTGCTACCTTCGTATTCATGTATATCGGAGACGTACTCCGCTGTAGCACTGACACCATTGCCATTGCCTGTGCTTGTTGCTCCAACTCCTGAAATGAGCTGCAGGCTCAGCATGGCTGCCAGCAGAAAAATGCTCAAAATACGTTTCCTCAAATCTATCTCCTCCTTCAAGACTACTCCCAACCACTAAAAATATGGGCTTGAGCATAATTTATGCCAAGCTCCCTGATAAACACATTATAACATATAATCATCCCCGTGAGAATGCTGTCGGGCCGTTTCTTACTAATTATTAACAATTTGTTTATAGAAAAGTCATCTTCATTAAACTATTGTCAACTTTGTTTATATATTTCAGGTTTTTCTCTATAAGCTCCATGCGCTGCATCACGCATGCATAGGACCTGCCCGGGTCCTGCGGGGTGTTGATGCAGTAGTCTACAAGTCTGTCCACTGTCGTCTCAGCCACATGGCATCTTGTATCAGAGGATGCATAGTAGATGTAGACATCGCTGTTTTGACGGGCTATCAGGCCATTGCAGAATACCACATTGGAGACATCGCCGACCCGCTCCTCCCCCTGGGGCGCGAGGAAATACCCGCCAGGGGCATATATGACCCTCTCAGGCGCATGTAGATCCGTCATAAAGGCATAGAGCACATACCTGAGGCCTGCTGCGGTGTTGCGTACGCCATGGGCGATATGTATCCAGCCCTTGTCCGTTTTGATTGGAGCAGGCCCCTGCCCGTTTTTGACCTCTTTTATGGTATGGTATTCCTTCTGATCGATTATCGTTTCCTCTTCGATCACGGCTTCTTCAATAGAGTCGGACAAGCCCCATCCGATCCCACCTCCGGTGCCTGCCTCTATGAACCCGTCCTGGGGCCTTGTATAGAAGGCATACTTGCCCTTAACGAATTCAGGATGGAGGACGACATTGCGCTGCTGGGGCGAGTTTGTCTTTATATCAGCCAGCCTTTCCCAGTTTTTAAGGTCTTTTGTCCTTGCCACCCCGCACTGGGCAACGGCAGCGGAGGTATCCCAGGGAGGTGCGTCAGGGTCCTTGCGTTCAGTGCAGAACAGGCCGTATATCCAGCCATCCTCGTGGGCGGTCAGCCGCATGTCATACACATTTATATCCGGATCGTCCGTCTCAGGGATCTCCAGGGGATAATCCCAGAATTTGAACCCGTCAACGGGGGAGTCGCTCTCGGCAACTGCGAAAAAGGACTTCCGGTCGTTGCCCTCTACCCTGGCTACCAGATAAAACTTACCGTTCAATTCGATGGCGCCGGGATTGAAGACCGCATTTATGCCCATCCGTTCCATCAGGTAGGGATTTGTTTCATAGTTGAAATCATAGCGCCAGAACAGCGGAGTATGGTCCGCAGTCAGTACCGGATACTTGTATCTGAAGAATATCCCATTGCCGCAGGGCTCCTTTTCGTTTTTTCTTTCTATGATGTTCCTGTAGTTTTCGATTAATTGCACACAGCGTTGATCGAATTCTTTCCTGGTCATATTGCTAACCTCCCACGCTAGATAGAAAATTTATACATTTTTACTTATTATATAACACGGCGCATTAAAATAAAAGCCTGTACAGAATGATTTGAAGGTTCAATCAGCATACTAATACCAGTCTGTTTGCACGGGAGGAATAATTTTGCGAAAATTAAAATCCGGAACCGGTTTGTTGGCAGCATTGGGTGCTGCTGGCCTGATCGGTACCCTTGCTGCCAGGCAATTAGGCAGAGCATTGGTCAACAGACTGCATGACGAGTTCATGAAAAGGATAATGTCTGATCTATATGAAGAAAATCTGTGGGAGGTCGTTTCCTCTACGGCAAGGGTCGGTCCGGAAATAGTGCTGGAAACGGGCCTCAGGGCGCAGGACGGGAAGCTGATAGAGCGGCCCATGGGCCCGCCACACAGGTTCCCAGATCTGGATGATATAAAGTTCGACTTTGCCCAGCTGCATACGATGCCTACCGAAGTCGAGACTGAGATAGACATTAGTGCTGTGATCGGCCCGCAGGCAAAAAGGCCATTGGAAATAAAACACTTTATGATGCTGGCTCCCATGGCCTACGGAATAGCCCTGAGCAAACGGATGAAGATAGCCCTGGCAAAGGGCTCTGCGGCTGCCGGTACAGCCTCCCATACCGGGGCAGGCGCTTTCCTTGAGGAAGAACGAGAGGCTGCCAAATACCTGGTTTACCAGTACAACAGGGGAGACTGGGGCAAGACGGCGGATATAATGTGCCAATGCGATGCTATCGAGATACAGCTGGGACAGGGAGCTTACGGGGGCACAGGCCATATATTCAAGGCCGACCTGATGGATGCCGAGCTTAGGCGTGCGTTCAACAAGAAGAAGGGTCAGGACCTCATCACCCATTCAAGGCAGCCCGAGGTCCAAAGCCCCAAGGAGCTAAAGCGGCTTATCGACAGGCTCCGTGCCATGACCGACGGTCTGCCCATCGGGGTCAAAATAGCGGCGGGCAAGCACCTGGAAGCCGATCTGTACTGGGTATGCTCCTCCGGTGCGGATTTTGTTGTGATAGACGGGGCGGAAGCTGCCTCGAAGGGCTCGCCTCCCATACTCCAGGATGATTTCGGAGTACCCACGGCCTTTGCGGTGGACAGGGCAGCCAACTGGTTGAGGAAAAACGGCTACAAGGACAAGGTATCCCTGATCGCTTCCGGCAGGATACGGACTCCTGGCGATGCGCTCAAGGTCAGGGCCTTGGGGGCCGATGCCTGCCAGATAGGTACGATCGCCCTGATCGCAGCATCCCATCTGCAGACACTCAAGGCCATGCCCTTCGAACCCCCCACTGCAGTAGCATTTTACGGAGAAGCTGATGCATATGATTTCGATATCGAGCAGGCTGCTAAATTCCTGGCCAACTTCCTGGATTCATGCAGGCTTGAGATGGCAGAGGGCATAAGGGCTTTAGGCAAGACCTCGATAAAAGAGGTGGACAAGTCTGATCTGATGACCACCAATGAAATGTATGCAAAGGCCCTGGGCATACCAATGGTATATGATCCATTCAATACTGAAGGCTTTGCGCCCAGAGTCCGCAGGATCAAACTATAGAAATCGGTTTGACTTTCCTTGACTTTTGTTCAGGTTTATGTTATAGTTGTATTGCAGCAAAAGATGTATAGTAAGGAGGACGTCATATGCCCTTTTTGTTTTACGATCCAACTTATATCCTACTTATACCGGCCATACTGCTGGCGCTGTACGCCCAGGCCAAGGTCCAGTCGACCTATGCCAGGTATTCGCGTGTCTTATCCCGCAGAGGCATTACCGGAGCGCAGGTCGCGGCTGAGCTGCTGCGCAGCAAAGGGCTGTATGATGTAAGAATTGAACCTATCAGGGGCAGGCTGACTGATCATTATGACCCCAGGACAAAGACCCTAAGGCTGTCAGAGCAGATCTACGGTTCCACGTCACTTGCCGCGCTGGGTATCGCTGCCCATGAAGTCGGCCATGCATTCCAGCATGCCGATGAATACGGGCCGCTTAAGCTGCGCAATGCAATAGTGCCCGTTGCCAATATAGGTTCACACCTGGCCATCCCGCTGTTGCTTTTAGGCTTGCTTTTTAGCCTTCCCGGCCTGGCTGCCGCCGGAGTGGTGGCCTTCAGCCTTGCAGTTTTGTTCCAGCTCATTACCCTGCCTGTTGAATACAATGCCAGCAACCGGGCCCTTGAGGTCCTTGAGACCGGCGGGTACCTTTACAGGGATGAGATAAGTCAAACCCGAAAGGTATTGAGCGCCGCCGCCCTGACCTATGTTGCCGCAACTATCATGGCTGTAATGCAGCTCTTGCGCTTGATGCTCCTGTCCGGCATGCTCGGCAACCGCCGCCGGAACTGACAGTATATAAACACAGAATCAGAAAACCTGTAAAACCTGACACACAAAAGAAATGATCTGCTTACTCAATTAGACAACTATAACCATATGCCGATAGAACCATAGGTTGTGTAGCCGGTTGGTTATATGAAGGATTTTGTGGAAAGACTTAGAGCCTGTTAACGAAGCTTATGAAAAAAGCGCCTCATTGTTTGAGCGATAGCGAGTTTGAGGCGCTTCATAAGCAAGTTTTACAGGCTCTTATGTCTTGTAACACCTATTCCTGAATATAACCAACCGGCTTCTATATAACCAACCGGCTTCAGCCTAACCCTTGACCGTAACCTTATGGTACACCTTTTTCCCCTTTCTTATCATAAGGCTTCCGTCCTTCAGGTCGTCTTCCGCCAGGGTATGGCCTATATCATCTATCCTTTCGTCATTTACATATATACCGCCCTGCTGGATGAGCCTCCGCCCTTCTCCCTTTGAGGGGATCAGCCCCAGCAATAGCAGCATATCGATGATGTTTGCGTTTTCTCTGAACTGGTCCATGCTGATAGTAGAACCCGGCACCTCGGCTCCTACTCCGCCGCCTCCGAAGAGGGCTTCAGCCGCTGCCTTGGCCTTGTCCGCTTCCTCCTGGCCGTGGACAAGCTTTGTGACCTCGTAGGCCAATACCTTCTTGGCTTCATTGATCTTCTCATCCTTGAGGCTTCCAAGCCTCCTGACCTCGTCCATGGGCAGGAAGGTAAGGAGTGCAAGGCATTTCATGACGTCAGCATCGTCTACGTTTCTCCAGTACTGGTAGAAGTCATAGGGCGAGGTCTTGGCAGGGTCGAGCCACAGAGCGCCCGCTTCCGTTTTGCCCATCTTTTTGCCTTCGCTGGTCGTAAGCAGGGCAAAGGTCATGCCGTATGCGCTGCCCCCTTCGACCCTGCGGATAAGCTCGGCGCCTCCCAGGATGTTGGACCATTGATCGTCGCCGCCAAGCTGCATTTTGCAGTTGTACTTCCGATAGAGCATAAGGAAATCATAGCTTTGCATCAGCATGTAGTTGAACTCAAGGAAGGACAGGCCCCTCTCCAGGCGGGATTTGAAGCACTCGGCTGTCAGCATCCTGTTGACCGAGAAATGCACGCCTATCTCTCTCAGGAACTCTACATAATTCAGGTCAAGCAGCCAATCCGCGTTATTAACCATAATCGCCTTGCCCTCGGAGAAATCCAGGAACCTGGAAAGCTGCTTCTTGAAGGACTCGGCATTGTGCCTGATCGTATCCAAAGTCATCATTTTGCGCATATCGGTCCTGCCGGAAGGGTCTCCTACCATTGCGGTGCCCCCGCCGACCAGGGCTATCGGCCTGTGACCGGCCCGCTGCATATGCATCATGACCATTATCTGGATGAAATGCCCTACATGCAGGCTGTCGGCTGTCGGGTCGAATCCTATATAGAATGTAACAGGCTCCTTGCCCAGCATTTCCCTTATCTCATCCTCATGGGTCGTCTGGGCAATAAATCCTCTCTCCTTTAAAATGTCATACACATTAACGCTCATAGGCATCCTCCGTTACAATGCTTTCTGTACATTCTACACCAATATTTTCATGTTTTCAAGCCCAAGAGTAGTGCTGACAGGCAGCCTTGCGCCTGCAGGAGCCAGACCGGTTTTTTGTATATTCAGCCTTAGTTTGTCCAACTTATCTTGAACAGAATTAATAAATATGGTATTCTTTAATTATCCATAGGAGGAATATTGCACCTCGATTCACGGCATAACTTATATTCAAGACCGTTCATATACGATAATAACAAGGAGGAAGGACTATGAGCGAATTCTTCAAGAACATCCCCAAGGTGAAATACGAGGGGAAAAACTCCGACAATCCCATGGCCTTCAAGTACTACAACCCGGATGAGGTTGTCGGCGACAAAACGATGAAGGAGCACCTGAAATTCTCAGTGGCCTTTTGGCACACCTTCACCGGCGGCGGTGTGGACCCCTTCGGCGCAGCCACCATGCAAAGGTCCTGGGACCATATCACGGATCCCATGGACAAGGCCAAAGCCAGAGTCGACGCAGCCTTTGAATTCTTCGATAAGCTCGGTATAGAGTATTTCTGCTTCCATGACAGGGACATAGCACCCGAGGCAGATACCCTGGCAGAAACCAATAAAAGGCTCGATGAGATAGTGAAGATCATCAAGGACAGAATGGCCTCCTCCGGTGTCAAGCTGCTCTGGGGCACGGCCAGCCTGTTCACCAATCCCCGCTTTATGCACGGCGCGGCTACATCCTGCAATGCAGATGTATTTGCCTATGCAGCTGCCCAGGTCAAAAAGGCCATGGAGATCACCCATGAGCTGGGTGGTGCCGGCTACACCTTCTGGGGCGGCCGTGAAGGCTATGAGACCCTGCTCAATACTGACATGAAGCTTGAGCTGGACAATATGGCCCGTTTCCTGCATATGGCCGTTGACTATGCCAAGGAGATCGGGTTCAAGGGCACATTCTACATAGAGCCCAAGCCGAAGGAGCCCACAAAGCATCAATATGACTTTGATTGCGCAACGGTATTGGGCTTCCTGAAGACCTACGGCCTTGACAAGCATTTCAAATTCAACATAGAGACCAACCATGCCACCCTGGCCGGCCATACCATGCAGCATGAGCTCCACTTTGCCCGCATCAACGGGATGCTTGGCAGCGTAGACGCCAACCAGGGCGACATGCTCCTCGGATGGGATACGGACCAGTTCCCGACCGACCTGTATGTGA
>JAKORJ010000178.1 GCA_029777885.1 Bacillota bacterium
GATCTCTCAGAGCACCCCTCGACCAGGCATGTCCAATGATCGAATCAAGAATGTAGAAAGGCAGATAATTGCATGGCAACCACCTGCCTTAGTAATAACATGTTTGTGCTTTATGTTCAACAATAAATTATTCCGATCTCATCCCAGCCTTCTTCACAGCTGACATATAGAGCACCAGCACTGACGCAAGGCCAAGAGCCGCCCAGAGAACAATGCTTGCATGATCACCTGTCTGAGGGATCTCTTCCACATTCTCTGCTGACACTGCAGTAGTGATCGTGATTGATTCCCCACTGTATGCAGAAGCATAGGAGTTTTCAGTAGACTTGATCCTTGCGATGAACCTATATCCGGTGTTGGGCATGAGCCCTTCAAAGACCGGGCTGTCCTGCCAGGTCAGGCCGCTGTCCACGCTGTATTCCGCTCCGGGGATCTCGTTCAGGGTTATCGATGTTGCCGTCGGTGTGCCGCTCACTGTCGGCGCAGGCGGCGCTTCTGCCGGTAGCTTCTTGCTTGCCAATACTATGTAGGAAATGCCTACCCAATATTTCTTCTCTGTGGCATATAGCTCAATAGTACTAATTGGTACATCGCTTATGATCAGATAACCATTTTCATCAAAAGCAGGGGCTGTGGTATATGTTTCTGCATCATGCCCATTGACAGATATAGAAACGGTAACATCAGACATATAGTAGCCAGTTTTATCGGTTGCTACAATACCAAGGAATGCGGAATATACAGGTTTTGCTCCTGATAAAGTGATGATCAGCGAATTATCCCTATTTTCTACCGACACATCCATTCTATCCGCATAGAGTGTTCCATTATTCGTTTCAGACAGCTGAAAATCAATACCGTTCTGAGTAAACAATTTGCGGTGATTTACCGGGTCGCGAAATTTTTCCTCATGAATAATTTCACGCCCGAAGCTCTGCTGATGGATATCTGTCGGTAGAAACCTTGATAGGAATCCTTCCTTTGTTGCTGGCGCTGTTCCCTCAGCTGATGCTGTGTCAAATACTCCAATGGTTCCTGCAAACAGGCAGACTGCCATCACTAGTGGCGATAATCTTCTTTTTACCTGGTTCATCATTACTGAAACCCCCTTTATTTGATAATTTTCGATAATATATGACATAAATTAACTAACCTCCTTATTAAATATCTATATTTTGGCAAAAGCAACATGATATTGTGCTTTGTGCAAGTTGGCATAGACATGAAAAGCAATGCACATCTTGTGTAGTATTTTGACCTTTTGCTGTATACTAGAGTCGTGAGTGCAAGTGAATACTATATGACAAGGGATGTGTAAACAATGAAAAAGAAAATTGATATCAGCTATGATGAGACTGAATGGCTCTATGCCCATGGATTCAAGTATATGACCGGTGAAAACACAGAACGGGAAATAGGCCTGATTTTCCCATACAGGCGTGAATGGAATGAAGATAAGCGATATCCCCTTGTTGTCTATATCCCCGGTGCCGCCTGGCACAGGCAGGAGCTTTACAATGATGTCCCGAAGTATGCAAAATTAGCTGAAAGAGGAATCGTATTTGCCATCCTTCAGGTAAGGGAATCAGACCTGGCTCCGTTTCCTGCGCAAATGGAAGATATCCACCGCAGGATTTCATGGCTAATAGACAATGCTGAAAGATTCCTTATCGACACCGGCCGGATCTTTCTTGCAGGCAACTCCTCCGGCGGGCATCTGCCCCTGTTGGCAGCATTCAGCAAGGTGTATGGCAGGTTTGTCCCGGCGGATGTCCATGAGTACAGATTGGCCGGTGTGATCGGTGAGGCAGCAGCTTCTGACATCATCATGGGCCTTGATGACGCTTGGCCTATGGAGTGGGGAAAACGTCCTGAAACATGGCTCATGGGAGTTGAGACAGACGAGGAATGCAGAAGAATAGGTGGCATCGCCACCTGCAAAAACTACGTGGAGGCAGGCATACCCTTGCCGCCGGTCCTGCTTTTCCACTGTGACAAGGACCCTATCGTCAGCTGCCAGATGAGCAGGGACCTGTATGAGAAGCTGATTATGAGCGGCCATAAAGCGGACTATATCGAAATCAGCAAAATGGAGCACGGGGGTAATGTCTACTGGACCAGGGAAGTATTGGACATGATCGAAGAAATCGTCAAGCGCTCATAGTTCACGATTCCGGATAAGCCTTTAGCTCTCTTAACAGGCCTAACACGATATCCTTCGATATCCTTGATGCCTCATCGCAGTTTTTCAAAAAATTGTCCATGCCACTGTGTGTTATTGTATCGGTGATGGTACGTATGGAGATGAACGGGATTCGGTTGACATAGCATACATGTGCTATGCCTGCTGATTCCATATCGCAGGACAAGGGAGCATACTTGCTTATGATGCGATCAACGAGATCCTTGTCATCTACAAATACTTCCCCCGTGACCATCTTTCCAAAATGGACGGTATGGCCAGATGCGTGTTGAACCGATTTCTTTGCTAACTCAAGCAAAAAACCGTCTGCATCAAAGTATACTGATTCCAGCCATGGATGATACTCTGTCAGCATACTGTCACTGACATCATGATATGCTACCTGGGTCGAGATCACTGTATCGAAAATATCGACCCTGCTGTCTATCCCGCCTGCCGTCCCTGAATTGATGATGGCATTTACCTGGTATGTATCAATAAGGATCTGGGCGGCTATCGCAGCATTCACTTTACATACCCCGCTGCACACTGCAGCAACAGGTACCCCGTCTATTGTACCTTCGTAAATCTTCAGCATAGCCTTTTCTGAGACATTGCAATTCTCTATATGGGCCAGAAATGGTTCCAGCTCTCTATCAACTGCACATATTATACCTATCTTCCGATACATATTACTTACTCCTTAGCCAAGTGCTTTACACATCGATTCAGCATAGACAATAGCCATCGAGCGCAACTTATTGGTAGTTGCACTTCTAAACATATTATACCATGGCTGTCACTCCACGCAACGATTAGGTGACAATTGTGTAGTCACCAAGTTCATGCATTATATGCTCGCCCATTTTCAGAATACTGTCATCCAGTACAGCAAAGTAAATATCGATGTCATAGTCACTGTTGTCATTTAGGAAATCCTGACATGCCCGAATCGAGATTTTCCATGCTTCATCCTTCGGATACCCGTAAATACCGGATGAGATGAGGGGAAAGCCTATGGAGTGACATCCGTTATCTTTTGCGAGTTCCAAAGAGTGACGATAGCACTGATATAGTTTTTCAGGCTCGCCCGAATTGCCGCCTTTCCAAATTGGCACCACAGCGTGGATGATGTATATTGCTTTCAGATTGAAGCCTGGTGTGATCACCGCATTTCCGGTTTCACAATGACCAATTTTGTCGCAGGCGGCTGTAAGCTGTGAATATCCGGCTTCTTTGAATATGGCACCGCAAACGCCACCACCAGCCTTGAGCTGACTATTTGCGGCATTTACAATGACATCGACATCTAGCTTCGTTATGCTTTGCTTTATTATTTGAATACCGCTCATCGTCTCCATCTCCTAGGCCAACATTTACATAAAAAGCATATACTATACAACTTTATACATATAATACCATAACCGTTATGTCATGCAACTAAAAATATAAAAAAGAGGAAACATGTCGGTTTCCCCTTATAATAGTAATTCAGTCATTTAACATCACATTCATATTACATTTTAGCGATCACGAAGCAAATATTATTCAAAGTCAACTATCTGTTGCTTTTCAGCAGACTCGAATATCGCCTCCATGAGCTTCATCACACGCATGACCTCGGGTAGCTTGACTATTATCTCGGCCTTGCCTGAGATCGCAGCAGCAACATTCCTGTAGAACTCCTTTATGTCGCTTTTTACAATCGGTACTACATACTCATGGATCGTATCCTCTCTTCTAGGTGCCATGGTCTTGGTCAGGCCGGCAGCGGTTATGACAGGCACTATATCCTTTTCGCTCTTTCCTTTTGCAACGACGACCCTTGCATCCTTGCCCCAGTTTTCAATTACAGCTGTTCCATTGTTGCCTAACATGTACCAGCGGGGCAGGTTGATAAAGTTGTTGGTGCCTACCTCTAGCAGGAACCTTTTGCCGCTTTCGAAGGTCAGCTCTGCCCTGAACCCGTCATCCACCAGCTGGTTTGTCACATGGGTCAGCACTGCATAAACCTTTTTGACCTTCTCATTCACCATCTGCAGAGCCTGGTCCAGGATATGTACTCCCCAGTCAAGCACCATACCGCCGCCATGCTCCTTCTTTTGTCTCCAGTCTCCGGGGATGCCCCTTGAGCCATGTACCCTGGATTCTATGGCAAACACTTCGCCCAGCATGTTTTCGTCATAAATCTTTTTCATTGTAAGGAAATCCTCGTCCCAGCGCCTGTTCTGATGGACGACCAGAAGCTTGCCGGTCCTTTCGGATGCATCTATCATTTCCTGAAGATCGGCGGAGCTTAAGGTGACAGGCTTTTCGCAAACCACGTGCTTGCCTGCCTCCATTGCTTTGATGGCGATCTCCTTGTGAACGTCATTTGGCGTTGCTATCAGCACTATGTCTATAGTTTTGTCACTCAGCAGTTCTTCCAGGCTGTTGTATACATGGAGGCCTTTCTGCCTGGCTGCTTCCTGCCTGTCCTCCTTTATATCGAAGGACCCGACTATCTTTACTTCCTCGATCCCCTCTGCCAAGCGCAGATGGAAGCTTCCCATGCCTCCGAAACCTACAACTGCTATTCTGTATGCTTTTGACGTTTCTGCAGACATTATTATCCCCCTCATTATTGCTATGGCTTGATTGCTTTATATTGTACTATATGACTATCACCTGAACATTTTACCACCCATTACCCAGCATTACAATGCAGATTATGACAAAATATTATTCAAGTTTCAGGCCTGCGTCCTTCCGGGGCTGGAACGACAGACAGGGGGAATTGCTGATTTAACTTATTTCGTGCTTTTACCGAAAGGAGCATCAGTCCAGCCGACCAGCTTGATGCCCTCGGCTTCTATGGTCTTTATGACTATGTCATCGAGCATCAGCCTGTATTCCCAGACCCTTTTCTGCCACTCGGGACAGATGGCTTTTAGCTCATCTGTCTCTTTGGCCGGATGAAGGAAGAGCTCGGTTATCCCCGGCCGGGCATTGCGGATCAGGTTCAGGTAATAATCACGCAGAGTCTCGTATGTATCCTGGGGTGTCAAGGCATTGGGATGGGTGTAGATATGGTCGGGCAAGCCTATGCCCATATTGTCTGCAGTCGCAGTTATATGTGAGAGCTGGCCTGCGATGTCATCCGGCACCCGGCCGAAGCCGTCCAAAGACCGGGGAAGACGGAAGTTAAGGCCATGGCGGCTTAAAAACTCGAAGGTTTCCTTAATAAAGGACCTTCCGTACAGGCCATAAAGGCTGCCCATATGGTTATCTGCATGAGTCGGCTCCAAGCCCCGTTTGACCATGAAGAAGTACTGGGCTTCCATCTCGGCTCTGATATCCTCCGGTTCCGCCTTATCCAATAGTGGCTTCACTTCCTTGAAAAAATACCCGTTATCATCCAGCAGGGACCTGACAGGCTTGTCCCTGGTGACAGGTCCCCATTTGTAGCGGTCATACTCGGCATTGAAGGTCAGATGAAGGCCGACACGCATCCTTTTGTTGTGCTTTGCCCTGTATATGGCATCCTCCGCCCAGGGACAGGGTGTCATCAATGTGGTGGATGTTATGAAGCCCTCGTTGAAGAGGTGTTCCACAGCCTCATTGGCTGACAGGCTCATGCCATAGTCATCGGCATTTATGATCAGATACCGTTCCACTTTTACTACCCCCTGAAATTTGATCTAGCGGCAGGCAGATCCATTAAGGCTCCATCCTTGTTCTATATTCGATATAAGCTAAAATTTTCCTCCAATACAAAGCCCGCCCATAGGGCAGGCTAAAGTCTAATGTTAGGCTAAAGTCTAGTGCCAGCATGGGTCTAATGCTTCTCTTTCATGCCGCACCATTCGATTACCCCGCAGGCCAGCCTTTTCCCCGCGTTGCCTGCGGGCTGGGTCCTGTAGTCATCCGGGTTTTCATGGATGATCACGGACTTTCCGATCACCTCGTGGACCCTGAACTTGTTTGTGAAAAAGCTCATCAGTGCCCTGCCGTTGTTGGAAAACAGGACCGGAAGGTCGCCTGCGTGATTGCCGTGGGGCTGGTTGTACGGGTTCCAGTGGTCGCCCGCTGCTTTGAATGGATCATTGGGGTCCCCAACCTCGCAGTTTCCATACTGGTGTATATGGAAGCCAAATGGGCCTATGGGATCGGCTGAGTCCGAGCCGGGTTGGTATTCCGGCAGCCCTGAGACCTGTACGCTTACCCAGGTGCCGCCTATCATATCCCTGAAATACACTATCCCCCTAAGCTGCGGGCACAGGGGGCCCCCCTTGATATGAGCTACAGCCGTATTCAAATAATCACCTCTTTATATAATCATTATATTTCAGTATATGAACCTATATATCCAAAAGGGAATAACCCGGAGGAAATACTTGCTACCTGTCTTGCAGGATTAACTTCCGGAACGTAGAATACTAAAGAATGGATATACTAAACAAAAGCAATCATATGTTTTGCAGACGTTGAAAGGAGTTTTGCCCATGGATTATCAGACGGGAAAGGTATACCACGGTTTCCGGCTGGACGAAATAAAGGAGATAAAAGAGATAAAAGCCACAGCCAGGCTCTTTGAGCATGTCAAGAGCGGTGCCAGGCTGATCTATCTGAGCTGTGATGACGACAACAAGGTGTTCTACATAGGGTTCAGGACGCCGCCCTCCGACGACACCGGCCTGCCCCATATCCTGGAGCACTCGGTGCTCTGCGGCTCCAGGAAGTTCCCCACCAAGGAGCCGTTCATCGACCTGGCCAAGGGCTCGCTGAACACATTCCTGAATGCGATGACTTACCCGGACAAGACGGTTTACCCTGTCGCCAGCCGCAATGACAAGGATTTACTGAACCTGATGGATGTGTACCTTGACGCTGTATTTTATCCCAACATCCACTCCGAGCCGACTATCCTGATGCAGGAGGGCTGGCATTATGACCTTGAGGATAAGTCCCAGCCGCTTGCCTACAAGGGCGTAGTTTACAACGAGATGAAGGGGGCCTTTTCATCACCGGAGCAGGTGCTCTTCAGGAAGATCCAGGAGTCCCTGTACCCCGATACGCCGTACAGCTTTGAATCCGGCGGGGATCCTGACTATATACCTGATCTGACCCAGGAGCAGTTCACTGCCTACCACAAGAAATACTATCATCCGTCCAACAGCTATATCTACCTGTACGGCGACGGCGATATCGATGCCCATCTTGAGTTTATAGACAATTATCTGAAGGACTACGACAGGATCGATATAGATTCAGCTATCCCCGAGCAAAAGCCTTTTGATGTCTTGAGGGAAATAGAGGTAGAATACCCGGTATCGAGCGAGGAGGGTACTGCCAACAAGACATACCTGAGCCTCAACTATTCAGTAGGCTGCTCCACCGACCCATTCCTCTACCTGGCCATGGACATACTGGAGTACATACTGCTTGAGCATCCGGCCGCGCCCTTGAAGAAAGCCCTGCTCGATGCCAACATCGGCAAGGACGTGTTCGGTATATATGAAAGCAGCCTGCGCCAGCCCTTCTTCTCCATAGTGGCAAAGGACGCAAACCTGGAGGACAAGGAGGCTTTCACAAAGGTAGTCACGGAGACCCTGACCGAGCTTGTCCAGAAGGGCATCGACAAGCGCATGGTCGAAGCAGGGATTAACAACCGGGAGTTCCGCCTGAGGGAAGCAGATTACGGGCGAAGGCCCAAGGGGCTGGTATACGGGCTCAAGTGCCTGGAAAGCTGGCTGTATGATGAAGATCCTACCATGCACCTTTACTACGAGGACACCCTGGCTGAGATAAAGCGGGCGCTGCAAGAACCCTTGTTTGAGGAACTGATTGAAAAATACCTGCTCAAAAATGCCCACAGCACCATGGTCATAGTCAAGCCCAGGCCGGGGCTGGCCGAGGAAAGGGACAGGGAGGTCTTTGAAAAGCTCCAGGCCTACAAGGCACAGCTTTCGGATGAAGAGCTGGATGACATAATCAGGTGCACAGAGGAACTGAAGAAAAGGCAGACGGAACCGGATCCACCGGAAGCCCAGGCTAAGATTCCTATGGTGGAGCTTTCCGATATCGACAAAAAGGCAGAAGCCCTGCCCCTGATCGAAAAGGAGGAAAGCGGGGTCAAGGTCCTGTTCCACCCCATCGAAACCAATAGCATCGCATACCTCAACCTGTGGTTTGATACCGCGGGCATACCGTTAGACCTGTTGCCCTATTCCGCCCTGCTTGTAAATGTGCTAGGCGAGATCGGCACCAAAAACTATACTTACGAAGACCTGTCCAATGAGATCAACATCCATACGGGAGGCATCCAGTATTCAAACGAAGCCCTGGCATACAAGGACGGAGACGGGACTTTCACCGGCAAATTCCTGGTAAAGTCCAAGGCACTGGTTGAGAAGCTCCCCGAGCTAGTGAGGCTCCTTAATGAAATCATCACAGGCAGTAGCTTCAGGGATACCAAGAGGCTGAAGGAGATCATCCAGCAGGCCCGTTCCCGCATGGAGATGAACATCAGCTATTCGGGCCACGTGGCTGCCATGAATCGCCTGGCTTCATATTTCTCCGCTGCGGGGAAATACAATGAAATAACGAGCGGCGTTACTTTTTACCACTTCCTGAGCGGCCTCGAAAAGAGCTTCGACGCAAAAAAGGACGAGATAGCCGCCAACCTGGAAAAGGCCGCCTCGTATGTTTTCACTAAGGGCAGCCTTGTTGCAGGTATCACGATATCAGAAAAGGATTATCCGGCGTTCCAAAGCCGCTTTGCCAGTCTGGCAGGGGCCTTGAGTGATAGAAAGGCCCAGCCCTCGGCCTTTGAGTTCGCAGACAAGGCAGCCAATGAAGGCCTGATGACGCCCGGCAAGGTCCAGTATGTAGCCAAGGGCTACAGCTACAAACGGCTAGGCTACTCCTACTCTGGAACCCTACAGGTGCTCAGCACCATTGCCAGGCTGGATTACCTGTGGAACCGGGTCAGGATCCAGGGTGGGGCTTACGGTATCTTTGCCCAGTTCACACGAAGCGGCATGGCCATCTTCTCATCCTACAGGGACCCCAACCTGAAGCAGACCCTGGACAACTACGATGGCTTTGCCAAATACCTTGCTGACTTCAATGCGGATGAAACGGAAATGACCAGGTACATCATAGGCACCATCAGCCGCCTGGATGAACCCCTGACACCCCAAATGAAGGGTGAAAGGTCTGAGGTCAACTACTTCACCGGCATTACCCAGGAGGATATCCAGAGGGAGCGAGACGAGGTGCTCTCGACTAAATCCGCCGACATTAAGGCCTTAAGCAGGATGATCGATGATGTAATGAAGCGCAACTATCATTGCGTGGTGGGCAGCGAGGGAAGGCTGAAGGCTGAAAAAGGCCTGTTTGGCGAGCTCGTCAACGTATTTGGTTAAGCAGTGATTCTGCCAATAAAGATGAAATGACAGTAGTTTAAAAAAGACCGGCAGCTTATTCAGTCTGCCGGCTCTTTGTTTGCTCGAGAAACTCTATTGCCTTGTCCTCATCCAGGGGCTTGCTTACATAATAGCCCTGTATCTTGTCACACCCACATCCCTGCAGGTATTCCATTTGCTTCTCATGCTCAACTCCCTCTGCTATCGCATAGTGGTTCAGCTTGTGGGCCATCGAGACGATATCGCCCGTGATAGCCCTGTTTGGGCCAAGCATCAGTATCTTTTCTATGAAGGACTTGTCTATCTTGATATAATCGATGTTGAGTTCCCTTTCCCTTGAAAGGCTGGAATACCCGGTGCCAAAGTCGTCTATGGCGATGGTGATCCCTTCAGCCCTCAACCGGCCGAGGACGCGGTTTATCTCCTCAAAATCCGAGCAAAATACGGACTCCGTGATCTCAAACACTATGTTTTCCGGTGCCACATGCATTCTCTCTATCATGTCAAACAGGTTGTCCGTAAAATCATTCTTAAGGAGCTGGACAACGGATAGGTTGATGGAAACATTAATATCCTCATAGCCGTGCTCCTTAAGCCTGTTCAGAAAGCGGAAGGCATGATCTATTACCTTGTAGCCGATAGGGATGATCAGCTTTTCTTCTTCAGCTATGGGAATGAACTCAGAAGGTGGTATCAGGCCAAGCTTGTCGCTTTTCAGCCTGGCTAGGGCTTCGAAGCCGCAGATCCGGTTCGACTTGAGGTCCAGTATGGGCTGGTATACCAAAAAAAAGCTACTGGAGCCGCTATCAGCAGCAATAGCCGTAAGCTCGCTTATTATCTCATTTTTGCGCCTTACCTGCGCCTCTATTTCCTTGTCATAAAAGCAGTAACCGAAGTCCCTGTCATTTTTTTGCAGGGCCTTTTCCGCCGCTACAAGTAGGTTTTTCAGGATCGATGCTGCATCCAGCCCTTCTTCCGGATTTATCTCCACTATCCCGATCCCACCGTCGATCCTCTCGATCGTCAGCAGTGAAGTTAAGGTATCCGACACAGCTTCACAAAAGCTGATCAGTTCATCCTTGTCCCTATAGCCTTTTACATAGAAGACGAACTGGTTGCCATATGTACTGAAGAGCTGCCTGCTGTCCGTGCAGTGGTATGTAAGGGCATCGACGAGCTTTCTTATCAGGTTTTGGGTGTAATGAAAGCCGTATTTCACTGTCAGGGATTGGATCTTGCTCAGGTTGATTCCTACTACAGCCCTTTTCCCGCTGTCCTTATCCCGGGCATCACTGTTCAAAAGGCTCACCAGGTAGCTCTGGTTGTGCAGCCCGGTCAGGCTGTCATGCTCGTTGCTGTATTTGAGGGCTTCTTCGATTGCTTTCCGGTCGGTTATGTCTATTATTATCCCTTCGACTGCCTCTACGTCGCCTTTGCTGTTGTAAATGCCTTCACCCAACTCCAGCACCCATTTTCGCTGCCCGCTGGCAGTTATGATCTCATATTCATATTTGAATGTTTGGCGTTTCGGCAGGACGCGCAGCCATTCGTTCCAGATGTCTTCACGGTATTCAGGGGCTATCAGGTCATTAAAGGAGAGGTCCCGGTTGTACAAAAGGCTCTCCGGCGGATATCCGGTCAGCTTGAGGCAGCCGATCGAAGCATACTGTACCGTCCAGTCCCGGTCATAGCTGCACCGGTAGGCCAGGCCGGGAAGATGGGAAAGGACCACTGATTTGCTGCGCTCGCTTTCCTGCAAAGCCTGGCTCTGCTCCTGCAGCTTCAGCTCCAGCGCCCGCTTCATCCGGAAAAAATCCGCATGCACCTTGATCCTGGCCAACAAAGTCTCCGTATGTACAGGCTTCCTGATATAATCCACAGCCCCGAGCTCCAGGCCTTTTAGCTCGTTTTCGGGCTCATCCTGTCCGGTCAGGATGATCGTGCGCAAGCCTTTGTACCGCTCATACGAATTCAGCAGCTCGAGCAGGCGAAAGCCTTCCATTTCAGGCATGTCCAAATCGATCAAGGCCAAATCTATATCATTATGTTTTTCAATCAAATCCAGGGCTTCAGATTTGTCGGTAGCGACAACTACGATATATCCGGTCAGCTTATCCTTGATGAGCAGGCTATCTGACGTAGAATCAGCAACTAATAAAATCTTTAATAACATCGTTGACCTCCGTCATATTACTTACTACTTAAGCCCATCATTCGTTCTAATTTTGGTTCTACTTGTATGGTTTTTCAATTGTTATCCAGGCTTAATTTCCATTTATATAGTTAATCACTAAAAACTATGTTAAAACATAGAATTTTATATTTTTCTTGCTAATTGGTAAATATGTCAGAATATCGCCATATGGCTCGGCCGGCAGTGTTTTTTTAGCAATATTATAACTTCTTGTTGAAAAAAATTCGAGAATTTCCACCAACAACAAGGCCTATTACAGGCTGCCTGCTGATGACCACATTTTTAGGGAGAATCTGCAAATCTTATGTCGTACACCCTATTTCTGCCTGGTCTTTGGATTTAATCAAAGTTTTAATAAGAAAAACCCCGGTACATACGATCGCATATACCGAGGGTTTATGCTGGTAAATTATTTTACTGATATTTCGAATTCCCATGGCCCCTTAAGGGAAGTGACAAGCTCAGTGAAGGTTATAGTGACCTTTTTGTCCCCGGGCCTGATCTCAAGGTCATACCGGTCTACAGTGACATTTTCGTTATAATTATAACTGTAGCTATAGCTGCCATAGGGCAGGGCCAGGTGCAGCACGCTGATGTTTTCCGCCCGTTTGCTGCTGTAACCGGTGTCAACATATAACCGGAGCGTATTCCCTGCTCTCTCAGCCTTTAAAAGCTTTAGCTCAAACCCGTTGATATCCAGGGCCTTGGCTATTTCCACTGTTTTGCCTTCGGCAGGTATGGGAATTGTGACCTTCTTGTCTATCTTATATGACAGCTGCACCTGGGGTATGGTCACGGTATATTCATCTATATCAGGGTCAGGGGTAAAGCTGTATGCTGATACATTGGCTGATGGCCACTGGTATTCATCAAGGGGGTATATAATGCCCTTATCGTCAGTTATCCGTATATAAGTGTGCCTTTTCGCATCCCTGTCGTAATACCCGTATAGCTTTACCTTCCTGCCGGACTTGGCATGCTCTATTATATTGAGCCTGACGCTGTAATCACCGCGGCTCGCTATCACAGTCAGTCCCAGGCCGTTTTTGTAGACGGTAGGCCCCAGCTCTGCATAATCCTCAAAGCCTCTGGCTCTTACCAGCTTAGCCTGGGCGATCCTGCTGCCGGATATGACGATCGAAAACTCCAGCAGATCATCAGGGATCTCATACAGGTAGGTTGCGGTCCAGCCATAACCGACTCCTGACCAGGAATGGCTGCTTTCATAGACAGTCCCCTTTTTATCCTCTATCGTGACCACCGGCGCTTCATAGCCGTCGCCTGACATTCCTATCTGCAGTGACCTGCCCTGCTTGATTATGGATGTTATCAACACCCTGCTGCCTTCAGGGCCTAGCTCTATCGGTTCACCCAATACATAGACCTCGGTCCCCTGGTTTTCGATCACTTCACCGAGTCCCGGTATAAAGTAGAGCTTTTCCCTGATTTCAGCCAGGATCTGCCTTCCCGTCGGTGTAAAAGACCCTGCCAGCACCAGCAGGACCACTGCCGCTGCAATCACAAGTATTTTGACCTTAAGGCTTCGTCTGCCCTTGCCTATGCTCTTATCTTTGGAGCTTTCGCTGTTTGTGGGTTTATCCGGTAAATGCGCAAGCACATTGCGCTTGATCCTCTGCCTTTGAAGCTCGGTCGGGCTTTCCTTTTCATCATCTGACTCAAGGCTGTCGAGCAAGGCCAGGATCTCCTCGTCTGAAAGCCCCTGCATCATATTCCTTATGTCCCTTACAGCCCTATCCATTGATACCCCTCCTCTCAGCTTTGCCAAGCACTTCCCGGATCACCTTGCGCCCCCGCCACAGCCTGTTGTCGACCGCCTGCCTGGACAGTCCCATGCTCCGGCAGATGTCGTCAATGCTCTCATCCAGCAGGTACCTGCGTAGGAATATTGCCCTATCCACATCACCGAAGGAATTTATGACCTTGAGGAGCTCCGCCTTCTGCTCCTTTACAAGGTACAGGTCTTCGATATCGTCGCTGCCTGTTAGCCGATTGTCCTCGGTAAAATCCTTGATCTCCACTACCCTTGCCTTGCCTGCCAGGGTTCTTCTCCGGTTAAGCGCCTTGTATTTGCACAGGATCAAGAGCCA
>JAKORJ010000179.1 GCA_029777885.1 Bacillota bacterium
CTATGTTTTCTATATTCGCCTTTGCAAGCTCGAGTATTTTGTTGAACGAGACCACCAGGTCGCCGATCTCGTCATTTGAAGTGACGGGCAGCTTACGTTCAAGGTCGACGTTTTCGCCATGCACGATATCGTCAAGGCTGACAGCCACCCTGGATATGTCGTCG
This sequence comes from Bacillota bacterium, assembly GCA_029777885.1. Lineage (GTDB taxonomy): Bacteria > Bacillota > Clostridia > Caldicoprobacterales > DTU083 > JAKORJ01. Next base: position 165 of record JAKORJ010000179.1, read on the forward strand.
GCCATCGACCTCGATATGTACCCCAGCACGAATGCGTACAAAATGATCAGTATCAGCAGGCTTACCCCCAGCAGCTGGATCGTGCCCGGCGAAGTGACGTCGTACCTGATCCCGACTGTCCATGTCCCGTCATAAGTATACAACCTGACGGCCGCCGCCTGTGAATCGGTACCGTAATAGTCGTAAACATGTCCCCCTGTCCTGCTCATGGCTATATCATCGAGATACGTGATGAAGAACCTGTTGTCCGCCAGTTCCGCAGGTTCCACGTTCCCGTGCGGATCCACCAGGAATGGCGTATGGCCGTCGTCCGCTATCGACCGGAGTATCCCGTAGATCTCTCTCCTGTCCAGTTCCGTCATCCCCCTGAAACTCCTGGCAAGCTGGGAGTGGTATGCGCATAAATGATGTCGCCTTTTTCCTTGACATGCCTGGAATAACACACCAGTGATGTGAACAGTATAGCCGCGAGGAAGGCCGGAAGGATCTGCAGGTACATCTTGGTCCTTATACCGATCCTCCTGCCGTACATCCTGTGGGTAAAAGCAAGGCCGTACAGTATCCCGGCCATCATTTTCGCTGAGAACACATGGTTTATCAATGCTATAACAGTGGTGAACGTGAACGCGATGCTGCATACCTTGTACACAAGGACCGGATTGGTCCCTATCGCCAGCAGAACGACCGCCGACAGCAGCGCGGGGACGATTATCAGAACCCCGTACAGCTGGTAAGGGAATATGTGGCATCGAATACGGATCTTTTCGATCTCGACCTTGTCGTTTTTCTCAAGGTATTCTTTGAGCCTGTCGAGCTTCCTGAGCCTCACAAGGATGAAAATATCGGTGAAGGCAAGGATGATCAGGACGATCAGGATGTATTGCCATGTATAGTATATCCCTGAGACCCTGAGCTGGAACTCATTATTTATCGAATAAGGAGGATAGTTCAGTACCAGGGGCAGAAGGAAATGGAATATGGCACCAATGATGATCGTCACGGTATTGTTGACCAGGATCATCCACGCAGTTGGTTTCAATTTCAGGGACCGAAACCTGACCATCCGATCTCACCCTTATCTTTCGTATATCATCTGCCATATCCACATATTATTTTTCAATATCGCCATACAGCCTGGATATGTAGCCTTCATCGCACACAGGCCATGTAAAGCCAAGGTCGTTCAATATCCCCAGCGTCTTGTCGGAATCCACCCTCACCCTGCCGATAGCCAGCCTGTCATCAAGTTCGTTTATGAAGCTCTGCAGCATCGCGGTATCTGCGTCTTTCCC
>JAKORJ010000180.1 GCA_029777885.1 Bacillota bacterium
AATTCAAGGGAGCAAGGCGCAGGTTTGAGTTCAGGGGCGAGGTGAACGGGATCAAGGTATTCGAAGACTATGCCCACCATCCCACAGAGGTGGAGATAACCATAGAGGCCTGCCGGAATTACAAGCACCGCAAGCTTTGGGTCGTATTCCAGCCCCATACCTATTCAAGGGTCTATTACTTCTTCGACCAGTTCGTAAAAGCCCTGGGGACCTGTGATTTCCTTGTCATGAACGATATCTACTCCGACCGCGAGGCCAACGCCTGGGGAGTATCCAGCGAAATGGTGTCCCAGGCGGTCACGGAGAAGTACGGTACACCTGCTGTGACCATCAGCAAATTCGAGGATATAGTGGCATTCCTTGCTGACAGGCTCCAGCCCGGAGACCTGGTCCTGGTAGCGGGCTCACAGAGCATCAACAAGGTGGCCTTCATGCTGGTGGACAAGCTCAAGGAGCTGGCCGCAGAGCAGGTCGCAGCAAGCATAGACCAGAATTGAGAAAGAACAGCATGCATATTTAAAGAGCTTGATAGCAAAGCAATAAGACCTGTATTGAATATATGCACTGATTAGAATATCAAGGCAAAATAATGCCCCTGCGTCCGTATAGAGATGCAGGGGCTTATTTCATGTTATTTCAATGCTTTCAAAATCAGCTTCATGGTCCGAGCCTTGAGGGCTTCTATTAGTTCACCTTCTGTTCGAGCACTCATCGAACCCTGTTCTATTGGCTGTTCTGTTGCCGCGGCTCCATTTTCTGACTGTGCAGGTGGTATGTCATCAGCCGTCGCTCCATTGTTATTCGGCGCATTCGACATGCCCGCGGTTCCCTTACCTGTCCCTTTTTCAGGCGGCTCCAGGCCGGGCCCGGGTAGGATCCCCCTGCTTAAGAATATAACTTCATTGCAAAAGGCGGACAGGAAGCCATTCAGGATCAGCCTGCATTCCTCAGCCGACATATCCGCGGCGATCAGCCCTTCCCTTTTCCCTGCTTCAAGTATGGCCCTTATCTGCTCATCAACGCCGGCCCTGATCACCTTGAGGATTTCGGTGTCCTCGTATATGAGCTGAGCAAGCTCCGACTGGCCCAGGTTCAGAAACATGAGCAGGAGGCCGGAGAAGCGCGTATTAAGCATATCTTCAAGATAGTCCATGGAATTTTGGATCATGTCCATAAGCCCGGCCTGCCTTGATACAAAGGACTTGAAAGCTTTATATTCTTTGTACACATGGTAATGCACTGCTTCCCTTAAAAGCTCCTCCTTGCTTTCGAAGTACTCATAGGCAGTGCTTTTTCCCATGCCCGCCGCAGCCGCGATATCCGCCACCTTGAGCTCATGGAGCTTATATCCACGATTCAGGAGCGCCATGATGCCTTCAAATATGGATATCTCCTTTTCAGAGTATTCCTTTGGCTGATACATTCAAACACCTCCGTAAAGGCTGCACAGGTTATCACTAAACCTCAAGGCTTCTCACAGGCCTTCTGTTGAATATATCATACATGACCGGCACCACGATCAGGGTAAGCAAGGTAGCATAGGTCAAACCTCCTATGCTTACAACGGCCATTGGCTGCATCATCTCAGCCCCGGAGCCGTACCCCAGGGCAAGGGTCGTCATAGCCAGTATGGTGGTCAGGGCTGTCATGAGTATGGGCCTGATCCTGGTAACGCCTGCAGTAACAAGAGCTTCCCGCTTTTCCATGCCCGCCTCGCGCAGCTGGTTGACATAGTCGACAAAGACGATACCGTTGTTGACGACCACACCGGCCAGTATGAGGAAGCCAAGCAGGGATATGACTGACAGCTCCATGCCGCTTGCCCAGAGCAGGAGCAGCCCTCCGGTGAAGGCCAGGGGCAGGGTGAACATCACTATAAAGGGCGACAGAAGGCTCTGGAACTGGGCTACCATGATCAGGTAGATGAACAC
>JAKORJ010000181.1 GCA_029777885.1 Bacillota bacterium
CACTCCTGCTCATATTAAAAGTGATAATCAGGCATATTTACCTTGGCATCGTGTCGGTCAAATAGCCCCATGTCTTGTTTGTATACGTATATCGTGATAGAATTAGGATAAATACAAGGGCAGGAAAGGCCGAGAATGAGTACCAAGCACGAGAAGATCCTCAAGTACATATATGACCTGGATATAGGCACTTCGATTTCTGTCAGAAAAATCGCCAAAGACCTGGGAGTCAGCGAGGGGACGGCTTATCGCGCCATAAAGGAAGCTGAGAACAGGGAATATGTCAAAACATTTCCTAGAGTCGGGACCTTGCGGGTAGAAAAAGCAGAAAAAGCCGATATAAAGAAGCTCACCTTTTCTGAGGTCGTTTCCATAGTTGACGGCACTGTCCTCGGGGGCGCCAATGGCCTTGATAAGTCCCTGTCCAGGTTTGTGATCGGGGCCATGACGACTGATGCCATGGCCAAATATTTAACATCTGGCAGCCTGCTCATAGTCGGCAACAGGGACGAGGTATTCCCGATGGCGCTTGAGAACGGCTGCGCCGTTCTGATCTCGGGTGGCTTCAAATGCAGCGAAGACATAAGACGCCTGGCCGATGAACTGGCCCTGCCGGTCATCTCGTCCAGCTATGACACCTTTACCATTGCGACCTTGATAAACAAGGCCATATCGGAACGCATGATCAAAAAGGAGATCCTCCTTGTTGAAGATATAATGATCAAAAACCCCAAGTACCTGTTCAAGACCGATCCGGTAGTCAAATGGCGCACCTTCCTCCACGAAACCGGCCACAGCCGTTTCCCTGTGGTGGACCAGGATTTGCGGATAGTCGGGATCCTGACTTCCAAGGATATCCCTGAGACCATGGAGGAAACAGTTGAGCAGATAATGACTCCAAATCCCATCACGGTGGAGCGCAAGACCACGGTCGCCTATGCCGCCCACTTGATGATCTGGGAAGGAATAGAGCTGCTCCCTGTTGTCGAGCAGAAGAAGCTGGTAGGGGTCATCAACCGGGGCGATGTGATCAAAGCCCTGCAGTATATGCGGAGTCAGCCCCAGGTCGGTGAGACCCTGGAGGACCTCCTGATCTCAGGCTTTGAATCCAGGCGAACGGAAGACGGGATCATTTATTCCGGCCCGGTGACTCCCATGCTTTTAAGCCAGATCGGCACTGCAAGCTGGAGCGCCATGATAATGCTCATGTCGACCGTAGGTATAGTTGCGCTGCGGACAAGCAGGCAGCTTGACATCGTAGTCGACAGCTTTACCGTATATTTCGTAAAACCCGTCCAGCTCGACGACGTGCTGGATATAGCCGTAAGCACGATCGAAGAGGGCAGGAGCTATTATAAATCCGAGATTTGTGTATATCATCAAAAGGATCTGATAGCCAAAGCGTTGCTGGCAGTAAAGGCTATGAAGCGATAAGTGTTTAGGGGGTGAGGGCATTGCCCGGTTTCGTTCATTTGCACGTACATACCGAATACAGCCTGCTTGACGGGGCATGCCGCATATCCGATCTCCTTGACAAATGCAAAGAGCTTAATATGCCTGGCATAGCCATAACCGACCATGGGGCCATGTACGGCGTGATAGATTTTTACAAGGAAGCAAAGGCAAGGGGCTTAAAGCCCGTCATTGGCTGCGAGGTATACGTAGCCCCGCGCAGGATGCAGGACAAGGAAGCCAACAAGGACAGCAGCTATTCCCATCTCGTATTGCTGGCGGAGAACCAGGCAGGCTATAAAAACCTTATTGCCCTGTCATCTGCCGGGTTTACAGAAGGATTTTATTATAAGCCACGCATAGACTACGATTTACTGGCAAAGCACTCCAAGGGGCTTATAGGCTTAAGCGGGTGCCTGGCGGGAGACATCCAGCGCCTGCTCCTGCAGGACAGATATAAGGAAGCCCTGGAGCTGACCCTTCGCTTAAAGTCCATCTTTGACCCGGATTGCTTTTTCCTGGAGCTGCAGGACCACGGCCTGACAGAGCAGCAGAAGGTGAACAGGGAGCTTGTGAAGCTTAGCCGGGAAACCGGAGTGCCACTGGTCGCCACCAATGACGTGCACTACATCGGCCGTGAGGATGCTTATGCCCAGGATGTGCTTTTGTGCATCCAGACGGGCAAAACCGTTGATGATCCTGACCGGATGCGGTTTGAGACCCGGGAGTTTTACCTGAAATCCCCGGAAGAAATGTATGTCGTTTTCAGGGACAACGAGGAAGCGCTTCTCAACACAGTTAAAATATTCGAACGCTGCAACGTGGACTTTGACTTCAGCAAGGTCCACCTGCCCAAATTCGACGTCCCCGACGGAAAGGACGCGTACGAGTATCTAAGCGAGCTATGCTATGAGGGGCTCAGGCGGAAATACCCTGAGATAACGGATGAGATCAAAGCCAGGCTCCAGTATGAGCTGGATACCATACGCCAGATGGGCTATGTGGACTATTTCCTCATAGTCTGGGACTTTATCAAATACGCAAGGGACAACGGGATCATGGTAGGGCCGGGCAGGGGCAGTGCCGCCGGCAGCCTGGTAGCCTACACCCTGGATATTACCCAGATCGATCCGCTGAAATACGGGCTGCTCTTTGAACGGTTTTTGAACCCTGAGCGTATCAGCATGCCCGACATCGATATAGACTTTTGCTATGAAC
>JAKORJ010000182.1 GCA_029777885.1 Bacillota bacterium
CCCGGTCATGGGTTTTGCTCAACTGTTCATCGGTTATCAGAAAGAATTCGTAGCTAATGTGCCTGGAATAGTCGATGGTGCCATTGCCTGGAGTAAACACCGGATCATCCCAGGTAGTATCAAGGTTGTAATACTTGCCGCCCACTTTTACGATGTTCCAGGCATGTGGGACATAGCCTGACCCGCTGCCGTTATCGGCCTGCCCTGTGACATAAATGCATTGGATGCCTGCTTTGTTGAGCAAATACTGGGTTGTCCGGGCATAGCCGGCGCAAACTGAAGATCCATGGATGAAAACACTTAAAATATTCTGGTTGTGCTCCGAATCTAAATCATATTCAGTATTTAAGACCATATAGTCGTGTATGTATTTGACCTTATCATATTCCGATAAGCCTGTGCCCATACCGTTTAAGACAGCGGCTGTCTTTTCAGAGACTATTTTATCATACTTTGCCTTGTCAGCCTTGCTCACGGTGTATTGGAATACAACCTTAAAAGAAACGCTGGAATACACGATCTCCTTGACCCCTGCCCAATAATGCTCAGGTGAGTCGCTGGTATAGGCGTCCCAGATATCAGAGAACTTCTCACGGTCAATGGAATACTTGCTCAAATCCAGTGAGAGCCTGTATTGATCCACTGCCTCATAGATCGCATCGTATATTGCCCTGTCATTTGCGCTGAGCTTTGACCTGAAATACTTGAGCTCCAGTAATTGCTCAGGCGGCTGTGTCGGTTTGGGCGTCTGTGTGGGACTGCTTGTAGGCTTGGCCGTTGGCGTCGCTGTGGGTTGAGACGTTGGCTTGGTTGTCGGACTTAACGTTGCTGTGGGTGCATCAGTAGGATAAGGGCTTTCTACCGGCTTCTCAGTAGAGCCGGGCGTGTCCTCCGGAAGACCTATATCTGCAGGCCCTTCCGTCGGCTCATAGCTTGGTGCCTGGGAGCCCTCAGGCTGCTCACTTGACGGAGGGAAGGTCGTCTGCATCGGCCCGGTCGACTCTGTAGGATCCGGGGACTTGTTATCGACCCCGTCAGTCTGCCCGGGTTCATCCGAAACAGATATATCCGGCGGCGGTACAGCTATAAAAATACCGCAGGATGAAAATAGAACTGCCAGAACCAGTAATAAACCGATCAGCTTTGATATATTTCTCAAGTAAAGCTCCTCTTTCTCACTGTTTTTGTCATACTGTAATACTTCTGCGGATTCTCGGTTTTTCCTTCATAAGCCTCTTGTTTTTAATGACTATTGCCCTTACCTGGCATGTAAAAAAAGAGCAGCCTAAAGCTGCCCTCTTGATCATACGGTCTCTACCTTGATCAGGTTGGTACCTCCCGGCACGCCCAGTATCACACCGCCTGTGATCACGATATTGTCGCCCGATTTCAGGTCGAGTATCTCGGTAGCAAGCCTTTTGGCATTGGCAAAAAGCTCGCTGGTGGTTTCAAAGTCCTCACTAAGGACGGGCAGTACGCCCCATGACATGGCCAGCTTCCGCCATGTTTTTTCATTGGCTGTGATCCCAAGGATGTCTACCGGCGGTCGGAAACGGGAGACCATCCTCACTGTCATGCCTGAAACGGAGCAGACTGCTATGGCCCTGGCATTTATATCGATAGCCATACCGCAGGTCGCATGGGATATCGCGTCCACCGTATTCCGGATCCTGAAATCGTACTTTAAAAACCTCTTTACATAGTTGATATTGTCCTCAGTTTGCTTTGCGATCTTGGACATGGCTTCCACTGCCCTTACAGGATACTTGCCCACGGCGGTTTCGCCGGAGAGCATGAGGGCGCTTGTCCCGTCATAGACGGCGTTAGCCACGTCTGACAACTCAGCTCTGGTGGGACGGGGATTGTGGATCATCGACTCCAGCATCTCCGTAGCTGTTATTACACGTTTTCCCAGCAGGCGGCATTTTGTGATAAGCAGCTTCTGGATTGCCGGCAGCTCCTCGTAGGGGATCTCGACCCCCAGGTCGCCCCTGGCTACCATGATACCGTCGCACTCCATGCATATCTCTTCAATGTTCTCCACGCCGGACCTGTTTTCGATCTTGGCTATAAGGTCAATGTCCTGGCCGCCGTTTTCATTCAGAAACTCCTTTACTGCAAGCAGGTCCTGCCTGCTCGAAACAAAGGAGCATGCAACAAAGTCCACATCGTTCTGGATGCCAAACAGCAGATCGGCCTTGTCCTGTTCGCTTAAATATGGCTGGTTCAGGACCTTGTTGGGGAAGCTCATGCTCTTCCTGTCAGACAGTTCGCCCCCGGTCAGGACAAGGCAAACCACCTCTGACTCCGTTTTCCCGGTCACCTGGAACTCCATAAGGCCGTTGTTCAGAAGAATCCTGTCGCCTACAGAGAGGTCCTTGACCAGTCCCTTGTAATTCACCGAAACACGGGTGTTGTCGCCTTCCACATCCTCCACCGAGAATGAAAAGGTGTCGCCCTCCTTAAGATAGACCTTACCGTCGCGGAAGGTCCTTATCCTGTATTCCGGCCCCTTGGTGTCCAGCATGATGGCGATGGGCAAGCCAAGCTTTTCCCGGACCTTTTTTATAAGGTTGATCCTCTCCAAATGCTCCTCATGGGTACCATGTGAAAAATTAAGCCGGGCTACGTTCATTCCGGCCCGGCACATAGCTTCCAGTGTATGCTCATCAGAGCAAGCAGGCCCTATCGTACAAATGATTTTAGTTTTCCTCATATTGAGAGTCCCCTTTAGTTGCAAGTGATACTATTATCCAATCAACATCTCATTATATACGCTATATATACCTTTTTGCAAACACAGATTTTAGCTTGGCTGATAGCAGCACCCATTGGCATTGGGATTCCGAGTACCACACAAAGGGCCATGATTTCTGCCAGGCTGCTGTATACTTAAAAGGATAAATCGATCTCAAGCAAGATGGGGGTATGGTCTTGCCTGGGGCCTGAATCGATCATTTCAGACCTGACCACCTTATCTGCGATCCGGTCGCTGACCAGCCAATAATCGATCCTCCATCCGGAATTGTTGATCTTGCTGGTCTTCACGCGCTGGGCCCACCAGGTATAGGCACCGGTCACATCGCCGTGGATATAGCGGAATGTATCAGTAAAGCCCCTTGCCAACAGGTTTGTGAACCCCTGGCGCTCTTCATCGGTGAAGCCGGCCGAGCGGCGGTTGCTTTCGGGATAGGCCAGGTCTATTTCCCTGTGGGCAACATTGAAATCCCCTGTCGCTATGACCGGCTTTAGTTTATCCAGGCTTTCCAGGTAGTCGGCGAACTTGATATCCCATATCTGCCGGTCGTCCAGGCGGTTAAGGCTGTCTCCCGCATTCGGCGTGTAGACCTGGGTCAGGTAGAAGTGCTCAAACTCCAGAGTGATGATCCTGCCTTCTGCATCCATGGTGTCCGGCGCTCCTATTTTGGGGTAGGAAACCAATGGATCCAGATGATCCTTATATAAAAACATCGTGCCTGCATAGCCCTTGCGCGCAGGCTCCCGAGAGCAGTTCCAGACCATCTTGTAGCCCGGAAACCTCCCTTTCAAAATGTCAAGGTGGTTTTTAGCCGGCCCGTCAGGGGACAGCTTGGTTTCCTGCAGGGCAAGGATATCCGGGGCATGCCCGCTTATCGTATCAAGCACCTTCTGAGTAAGGACCGCACGCTCTGATGTGCCTGTCAATGCCGCGTTCAATGAATCGATGTTCCATGAGATCAGCTTCAATACTATTCCCCCAATATACTTTTGCTATGTTAAAGAAAAATCGCATGCTATACTTTAGCCTATTGTAATAATAAACAGGAGCTAGTCTTATCTAACAATATCAGATCGGAAACCATATGTAAAAGCTAAACCAACAGGTGAATTCACTTTGATGCCTGTGGTGTATTTATATAGTATCAATGAGGGGCAGAATTATCTGCCCCTTATTTTAATGCAGCC
>JAKORJ010000183.1 GCA_029777885.1 Bacillota bacterium
ATCATCACGGTCTCTTATCTTGATGCCATGACAGTCCCTATCATCTATAAAATTTACCTCTCTCACAAAACCACTCCTCCTACTAATATACTGAGAGATACATCTCAATATATAATATGAGGACGGTTTGATATTGTTCATGTCACTTATGATATGGCTCATTATTTATTATACGAAAGGCCCTGTAGATCTGCTCAAGCAGTATAAGCCGCATGAGCTGGTGGGGAAAGGTGAACCTTGAAAAGGACAAGAGCAGGTCCGCCTTAGCTGTAATGCTCCTGTCTAGGCCAAGCGAGCCGCCGATGATAAAGTCAAGCTGGCTCTGCCCGACAAGGCCATATTGTCTCAACCGTTCTGCGAACTCCTCGGAGGACAGGGACTTGCCTTCTATGGCCAGTATTATCTTCACCGACCCCTCCCTGAGGTGCCGGGCTATCCTTGCGGCCTCCTTTTCCCTGACTATGTTCTCGTCTGCGGAAGACAGGCCCTCCGGTGCCTTTTCATCCTCCACCTCGATTATCTCCACTTTAGCATACCGGGACAGGCGCTTCATGTACTCCCTGATACCCTCGTTCAGATACCTTTCCTTGATTTTCCCGACACAAATCAGCCTGATGTTCATCTTCAGCCCCTGGTGACAGCAGATCCGGCCATCGCAAAGATCTCCAGCGTAAGCAATGCCGCTATGATCAAAATGCTGATCAGCACCGGTATGAGCTCCGCCGGGCCGGGCTTTTGGACAGCCGTCGCGTCTATATTCTCTTGCTTCCCTTTGGTAACAAAGTAAAAACCGGCCAAGCATCCGCTGAAGAGCACGAATGAGACAGCCCCCAAAAACAGCCATACTATGATGGCCGCTATAATATCTTGTTGCGGAATATCGTTTATATTGGGCACCCCGGTCTGGGTCATGGGAAATAATTTGCTTAGTACGCCGGTCAGAAATGCGATGGTCACGGCTATGGCGTTATTGACAAAATGGTATACGACTCCTGTAAAGATGGTATTGGAACGGTTCACTATATAGCTCAGCAGCACCCCTAAAAGGAGTATCGACGGCAAGGACAAGACCCGCAAATGCAGCAGGGAAAACAACAGGCCTGTCAGCAATACTGAAGCCCAGCGGCCGTATTTTTCATAGCCCCGCATAATGGTGCCCCTGAACAGAAACTCTTCGATGAGGGCAGGCACAAGGGCAATGACTATAAGGGCCATCAGGTACTGGGCCGGTGTCTCTATAGGTGGCATTTCAGGCGGCTGGGGAGTCCCAAACCTACTGAGGAAATAATACCAGATCAGGTTTATGGGTATGATAGCCCCATAGCCAAAGATGGCCATGCCTGCCGTGAGTAAAAATTCAGGGATGCTGATCCTGTTGAGCCTTGCAGCTTTCCGTATGTCAATACCCATATAAAGCATGTATACCAGCGGCGGTACCAGTATGACAGCCAGCTGCACCACGAGCATGACGGCATAATAGCTGTCTCCTTCCAACTTGAACCTGCCAAGCAGGAAAGACGACAGCAGCATCAAAGCCAGTACTATGAAATATAGAAGGCCTGCTGCAAGCGGCGTCGGCTGCTTTACGATTTTTTGCTCTTCTGTATCCTGGTGCATAGTTACCCATCCCCCTCCAGCTATATAATACCAGTACGGAAAATATTATGCAAATGCTATGATCTGTCCTTCTTTTCTTCCAGCGTCATGTCAAAGGTTTTTTCCTGGCCTGCCCTTGTCACGGTCACCCTGACCGTATCGCCCACATGATAGGAATAGATCGCAGTCCTGAGCCCCAGCATCTTGGTCACACGCCTGTCGTTTATCCTGGTTATAACGTCATCAACCCGGATCCCGGCCTTGTATGCAGGGCCCCTGGGATCGATATCAACCACGTATACCCCGTCCTCTAGCCTGCCATCCCGCTTGTAATAGCTGGCCATCACTTTATCAAAGCCGACTATGCCTATATAAGGGGTTACGAACTCCTCGTCCTCCACAAAGTGACTGATGATCGGTTTTGCGACATCGATAGGTATGGCAAAGCCTATACCTTCCGCGCTGGTGACCTTGACAGTGTTGATGCCGATAACTTCACCGGAAAGGTTTATAAGGGGCCCGCCGCTGTTGCCCGGATTTATCGAAGCATCGGTCTGTATGAGGTCCTCCATGAAGTTCTCGCCAAGCTCAGTAGGCACCTGTACGGTCCTGTCAAGAGCGCTTATTATGCCCGCTGTGACAGTGTGCTGGAACTGCAGCCCCAGGGGCGTGCCTATGGCTATGACCGGCTCGCCCACCAGGAGCCGCTCGCTCTCCCCGAGCTTTGCCGCCGGCAGGCCTTCACCCTCTACCTTCACTATCGCAAGGTCCAGGGTGGGATCGGTCCACTTGACCTCGCCCTCCAGCTCTTTCCCATCGTGGAGGATCACCCTGATTTCATCCGCTCCTCCTGCCACATGGTCGTTGGTCAGGATATAGCCCTTGGAATGGACTATCACGCCCGAGCCTACGCCTTCCACGGTTTCCTGCCCGGAAAACAGGTTCTCTCTTGATATTTGCTTTGTTGATATCCCTACAACTGACGGGCTGAGCTCCTTTACTACCATGGCGATAGCCCCGCCATCTGCAATGTCACGGGGCGGCATGCTGCTTAGGGGCGACCGGTGGTCCTCGTAATTGAGCTGCCTGCCTTCAGGCCGCCTTTGTGCCGTACAGGCCGGCAAAAAAATCATTGCAATGCATGCAATGATCATTACATAAAGCATATTCAGCTGTCTTTTCTTCATCCGCGAACCTCCCGGGATGACTGCCATGGCCTCCGCTTCGGCTACTTCAGATGATAAAGGTTGCTGGCCCTGTCCCGATAGGTCATATCAAGCATGATATCCCTGCCTACCCTGACGCCGCCCGCTTCAAGTATATCGGTAACCGTGTCCATGGCAAGCTGGGGATAGTTGTTTTCCTTGCTCAGGTGGGCCAGGAGCACGTGGGTGACCCTGCCCTTAATAAGCTCAAGCAGGGCCTTGCCGCTGTCCACATTGCTCAAGTGGCCCTTCTTGCTCATGATCCTGCGCTTAAGCTGCATGGGATATGGCCCGCTCATAAGCATGTCCAAGTCATGGTTTGCCTCAAGTATCACCAGATCGGAGTCCATAACAGCCTTGATGATTTTGCTGTTAGTATGCCCCAAATCGGTGGTAATACTTATTCTTTTTCTTTGCCAGCACAGGCTGAAACCCACGGGATCCGCCGCGTCGTGGGGTATCTTGTAAGGCTGGACATTTATGTCCTGGATATAGAAATCCATGTCATTGTCAAAGATGCGTATATTCGCAGGGCTGATCCTGCCTATGATGCCCTCCATGGCCTCCCAGGTCTTAGCATTTGCATATATGGGAATATTGAACTTCCTCGACATCACGCCCGCACTTTTTATATGGTCAATATGCTCATGGGTGATCAGGATACCCTTAAGCTCGGAGGGGTCTACGCCGATATTCTGCAAACCGGCGATGATATTTTTGCCCGCCAGGCCCGCGTCTACCAGTATGTGTGTCCTCTCCGTCCCTATATATGTTGAATTGCCGCTGCTGCCGCTGAACAGCGAGCAGACCCTCAAGCCCATTAATAAAGACCCCCTGTGATCATGCCGGATCATACTAGTATATTGGGGCACACAGCCCGTCTTCAATTATAATAGATATCCGGCTGTTTAGCCATACCCTTGGGCATATCCAAAATGAGCCATCAAGAACGTACCAGGTGCTTCACCGCAATATGCCCAGTTTTTCCTTTATATCATCCGGGTACTCAGGCACAGCCCCTCTCCTGGAGGCCACAAAGCCGCCCAGGATATTGCCCAGCCTGGCGCTCTCAAAGGGATCCATGCCTTTGGCGTAGGCAGCCAGGAAGGCAGCTGAAAACGCGTCCCCAGCCCCCACCGTATCGGCTACTGTGACCGGGCTTTGGAGACAGCGCTCAGCCCTTTTACCATCAAAGACGACACAGCCCTCGCCGCCCTTGGTTATGATCACCACGTCGATCCAGAACTCATCGGCTACCCGCTGCATGAAGTCCGTCTCATCATAGGCCTTGCCAAAGAGCTGGTCTGACAAGAGCTTCGCTTCATCAGCATTCAGCTTGACTATCGTAGAATGCAGCAGGGACTCCCTTATGATCTCCTTCGGACAAAAGCCCAGCCGGATGTTCACATCGTAGAAGACCTGCCTGAACCGGACCGACTTCAACAGCCTGTAGAGGGAATCGGCAGAGCTCCTGCTTCTTTGGACCAGCGTGCCAAAGCACAGGGCATCAAACCCCGCGCCTTCTATTTTTTCCAGGTCCTCGTCATACAGCTTTATAAAGTCATAGGCCACATTGACCGGGAGGCTGAAGGTCGGGACACCTGCGGCGTCCAAGGCAACGCAGGCCGTGCCCGTGGGATGCTCGATATCCGTTTGCACAAAGGATGTATCGACTCCAAAGCTTTCAATCGTCTCTATGGCCCTGGTACCCCTTTCGTCTGCCCCTACCCTGGTAACGACCGCCCCTGTACAGCCGAGCCTTACTGCATGGGCTGCCACATTGAAGGGCGCGCCGCCTATATACTCGCAACCGTCGATTATATCCCACAGGACTTCACCATAGGCTAACAATTTAAAGCTCATAAATACACCTTCCAAAACAGATTTCCAAAACTATATCAGATTTCTGCTGCCTTGGCAACATGGAGGGCTGATAAATGGCAGCCGAAATTTTTAAATAATGCTATATACTGTAGATTGTATGATATAATTTTATCATAAATGTATCGCAATAATTGGAGGGTCATAGATGGATTATAATGAAAGAGCTTTATTGCTGCACGAAAAGCACAGGGGCAAAATAGCCATACAGCCAAAGGTTGCTGTCAACAACAGGGATGATCTGAGCACTGCCTATACCCCGGGCGTAGCCGAACCCTGCCGGCGGATACATAAAAACCCCGATGATGTATACCGCTATACCTGCCGTGGCAATATGGTAGCAGTCGTGTCGGACGGCACCGCCGTGCTCGGGCTCGGTGACATAGGCCCCAAAGCCGCCATGCCGGTCATGGAAGGAAAGGCCGTGCTTTTCAAAAGCTTTGCTGATGTGGATGCCTTCCCGATTTGCCTGGACACAAAGGATGTTGACGAGATCGTCAGGACCGTCAAATACATATCCCCAAGCTTTGGCGGCATAAACCTGGAGGACATAGGGGCGCCCAGGTGCTTCGAGGTAGAAGACAGGCTCAAGCAGGAGCTTGACATCCCCGTTTTCCATGATGACCAGCACGGTACGGCCGTAGTAGTGACTGCCGCCCTTATAAACGCCCTTAAGGTCATCGGCAAGGACTTCAGCAGCATCAAGGTCGTCGTAAACGGCATAGGGGCCGCGGGCTCGGCAATAGCCAGGCTGCTGCTGCAGATGGGCGTCAAATCCATGGTGCTGTGCGACAGGTACGGCATCCTGTACCCGGGGGATAAGCGCAACGATTTTATGAAGGAGAGGCTGGCCAAACAGACAAACCCGGAGGGCATTAGGGGTAGCCTTGCAGATGCCATGAAAGGGGCAGATGTATTCGTAGGAGTGTCTGCGCCCAACGTCGTGACTGCTGACATGGTCTCATCCATGAACAAGGACTCTATAGTGCTGGCCATGGCCAATCCCGTACCGGAAATCGACCCTGGGCTTGCAAAGCAGGCCGGGGCAAGGATAGTGGGCACCGGCCGGTCAGACTATCCAAACCAGGTCAACAATGTGCTGGCCTTCCCGGGCATATTCAGAGGCGCGCTGGACGTCAGGGCGTCCGATATAAATGAAGAGATGAAGCTGGCTGCAGCCAGGGCTATTGCATCGGTGATAGATGAAAGCGAGCTCTCCGAAGACTGCATCCTGCCCCTTGCCTTTGATGAGCGGGTGGTGCCTGCGGTGGCAAAGGCCGTAGCTGAAGCTGCGAGAAAAACAGGAGTGGCAAGGATATAAATAATGCAATAATGGATAAACGGCATAATCGCATTTTATGCCGTTATTTTTTATATGAAATTTTGTTAAGGAAGCCCTTGACAAATTTGGTCTATTGTTATAGACTCTTATTAAGGTCTATGAATATAAACCTATATCTTGCAAGAATTATATATCAAGGCTACATTTGGCGATAGGAAGGGGTTCATTTTCATGGGAAACCTGAAGCTTTGCGACAGCGATTACAGATTCATGACCATAGTCTGGGACCATGCCCCCATAGGCTCAGGCAAGCTGGCAGAACTCTGCGCAGAAAAGCTGAGCTGGAAAAAGTCCACTACCTATACAGTAATAAAAAAGCTCAGTGAACGGGGCTTTATCAAAAATGAAAACGCAGTTGTGGAAGTCCTGATCCCAAAGGAAAGGGTGCAGGCTGAAGAAACCGATTACTTCGTTGAGCGCACCTTTGACGGCTCGCTGCCAAACTTTCTGGCAGCATTTCTAACCGGCAGAAAAATATCTCAAAAGGAAGCAGAGGAAATCAAGCGGCTGATTGACAAGCACATGGAGGAATGATCATGGAGCTTCTGAATCAAGTGTTCCTTAAAGTCCTCAATATGAGCATAACTGCAGGCTATATCATCATAGCCATACTCATTGTCCGGCAGCTTATAAAAAAGTCACCCAAGGTTTTTTCATATAGCCTTTGGATAGCTGCTGCCTTCAGGCTCATATGCCCTGTGTCATTCTCATCCTTTATCAGCATTTTCAATATTGGTTTCTTTGATATGTCCAGGGCCCAGACGCCGGTCAGCGGCGCACTGACCTATATTCCCGACAATAAAGGCAATTTTAACCTTTCTGAAATCACGACCGGTATTTCCGTTGCTAATAACTTAATAAGGGAAGGCCTTACCATACACAGCATATCCCACAGCCCATTTCAGCCTTTGCCGGTTGTCCCCGGGCAATCAGCAGTTGAACCTATTTCTGGCTTTTCACAGGTTATCATAAATACAGCAAGTATTATCTGGATTGTTGGTATAATGGTACTGCTCACCTACAGCATAGTATCCTATATTAAGCTAAGGAAAAGAGTATCAAGGGCAGTGCTATTGGAGGGCAGTTTGTATGAATGTGAAAACATCCCCTCCCCTTTTGTGCTTGGATTTCTAAAGCCCCGAATATACCTGCCTTTCCGGATGAACGGCAGTGAAAAAGAGTATATCCTGAAGCATGAAGAGTATCATATAAAGCGGCTTGACCATATAATAAGGCCTATGTCCTTTTTGCTCATGGCCATATACTGGTTCAACCCCCTGGTCTGGATAGCATACTTTTGCTCCGGCCGTGATATGGAAATGAGCTGTGACGAGCATGTATTGTCAGTAATGGGCCCTTCCATAAAAAAGGACTACAGCTTATCCCTGTTGTCCTTTGCGGTGAACCGCAGGTTCCACGCAGCAAGTCTTCTGGCCTTTGGTGAAAGCAATGCCAGGAAGAGGGTGAAAAACGTGTTATCTTTCAAAAAGCCCAAGGCATGGCTGGTCATAGTGATGGCCATTGTGTGCATTGCCGCAATTGCAGCCTTTGCAGCAAACCCTATATTTGGCAAACAATCTGAGTCAACTGATATAACCTCTATATTCGGCAAGTACAAGATACGGGACTTGGTATACCATAGCCTTTTAAGTTCAGCGACCCCTGATTATTATCTCAAGCAGCATAAAGGAACAACATATGAGATAACCAATAAGGCTTTTATCGTAGACCCGACACGCTCACCTGAAAAGTCAGATATAACGAGCATCGAAGACCCGATATATGAGAAGATAGCCCAAGGCAATAAAATCCATGCACTAGGTGAAACCATCGACTTTGGTGTCATTGACCTCTCATCCTATGACAGGATCGAGGCCTACAAGGTGGCTGATTCTGCGGGCGCTGATACAGGGTACAGGATATTTCTGCTTGATAATGAGGTATGGATCGGTCATTGTTATATACGTGGCACACCTCCTGAAGCAAGCCTGGAGTATGAACATATATTCCGGGTGTCCAAGTAGGCTGAAATCAGTTTTTGCACATATCTAAAAAATATCAAAAGTAAAGTAAATAGCAATACCGGGAGAAGAGTGAAAAGTATTAGTTGCTTCAGCTCAGCTCCTGCTTTCTCGCCATCAGCGCCTTGAATTCAGCGTCGAGCTTTTCATATTCCTCCGTATCGGGCTTTGCCAGGCTTAGCCTGCCGAGGACCGTTATTATCTGGTTTTCCAGTATCATCAGCTCCTCGGCTTTTATCCTTTCAAGCTTATCCACATCCTTTGCAGGATCATTGTTCTTGTTTCGCGATTTTTTGTCCACATTATCCACAGAGTCCACAGTGCCATTTGTGTAGTTTTTCAGATAGCTTGCCGGGCTCCCTTCAATTCTTTTTATCTTTCCTGCTTCAAATACCAGGAGCTTGTCGCACACCTGCTCAAGCATGTACCTGTCATGGGTCACCAGCAGGATCGTCCCGTCATATTGGAGGAGGGCATCCTCAAGCTGCTCCCAGGCATGCAGATCCAGGTGGTTGGTCGGTTCATCGAGGATGAGCACATCACACTGCCTGTATATAAAGCTTGCCAGCTTGAGCTTCGTCTGCTCCCCAAGGCTTAAGTCCCTGACAGGCTTTGAAAGGAGGTCTGCTGTGAACCTCATATTGGCAAGCATGGTGCGGATCCTCCCCTGCTCTCTCCTGTCGCCCATATCAAACAGGTCAAGAGCTGTTTGGTTGTTATCGCTAAAGTCATGCACATCCTGGCTCATATATCCTATTTCCGCATTAGGCGAGACGAACAGGCCACCCTCTACAGTCTCCTGCCCTATCAGAGCCTTGACCAGGGTTGTCTTGCCACAGCCGTTTTCGCCAAATATTCCTACCCGTTCACCCCGCAGGACATAAAAGCTGCTGTCGCTGAACAAAATTCTGCTTCCAAAGCTCTTGCTTATATTGATGGCTTCAATGATCCGCCTGCCTTTTTTCTCCCCGTACTCAAAGGAAAACTTCACCCCAGCTTCTGCGACGGGCTTCTTCATCCCTTCTGTATTCAGCTTTTCAAGCTGCTTGATTTTTGACTTGACCCTTTTATCCAGCTTCTTCGCCTTTACCCGGTGATACTCCTTCAAGCCCATTTTCAAGCCGGAGCTTCGGCCCTTTTTGGTTGAGTCCCTGTGGGCTTTTGCGGACCATTCCCTAAGCTGCCTTATCTCCTGGGCAAGCTTCTCCTTGTACCTTTTCTGCACCTCGTAGGCATGGATCATGTCCTCATACCTTTTCCTTTTCTCTGCCCGGTAATAGGAATAGTTGCCCCTATATTCCTGTATCCTGCCGTCATCTATCTCAAGGATGCACTGTACTGTCTTATCTAGAAAGTACCTGTCGTGGGATATTATCAGTATCGTGCCTGGGAAACGGGCAAGCTCGTCTATGAGCCACCTTACGCCCTTATAGTCCAGGTGGTTCGTAGGCTCGTCCAGGATCAGCAGGTCAGGCTCATCGGCCCATACCCTGGCCAGCGCCAGCTTTGTCCTTTCTCCCCCGCTTAAAGCATCAATCCTCCGGTCCTCCAACCTGTCCGTCATATCAAATGCAAGCCCATCGGCTGTACTGATCAGGCTGCTGTACTGCTTTTTTACACTCCAGTCTCCTAGAAGCCCACCCAGGGTTTCTGATGTATAAAAGGCCGACTGCCTAAGGTAGCCTATCCTGACATCCTTTTTATGCCAGATAATGCTGCCCTCGTCAGGCTTGACACTGCCGTATATGATATCCGCAAGGGTCGTCTTCCCGGCCCCATTTTTACCTACCAGGCCAAATCTGCCCCCCTCTTCGATGTCAAAGGTCACCTGTTTCAACACGGTTTGCATCCCAAAGTCCTTTTTTATATCGATGCATTGGAACAAAAGCGCCATAATTCTCACTCCCTGTCTGTCATTCTACCTATGAAAACAAAAAAACTGTTACTGAACGACCGTCCAATAACAGTTTAATTTCAGGAAATTTCATTAACTCAAAGATTTCATCAATCCCGGCAAACATCAACCTTGTTGAATAATAGCGATAAATCAACCGTTCAACCGGACTAAAAGCATCCGGGCCTCTTAAAAGGTCCTTAATGCTGGATAAAACTACAATTATAACTGCCATTTGAACAGATGTTCTTAGCTCTGAAAGGATAAAAGCGTATCAACGCCTTTATCTGCCTTATTAACTTAAGCGGCTAAGAATATCTTCCTCATGGCTTTCTCCTTTATAGCAACCGATATATAGCAATAGTTTTCATGATCTAATATTTCAATATGGCAAACAGTATGATTCCAATTTAATACAGCTTAATTATACCGCAGCGTCCGAGCCAACTACTTTCAAGGCCGCCTCGCCTTCAGCCACTCTCCTGATGTCCGCGCCCAGGCTGGCCAGCTTTTCTTCAATGCGCTCATATCCCCTGTCAATAAAGTGCACATTTTCTATCTCGGTAAGCCCCTCGGCCATCAGCCCGGCTATGACCAGGGCAACTCCCGCCCTCAGGTCTGTGGCTGAAACCGATGCTCCTGTCAGCTTTTCGACTCCCTGTATGATCGCGATCCGGTCCTCGACCTTTATATCCGCGCCCATTCGTCTGAGCTCTTCAACGTGCCTGAACCTGCTCTCCCAGACGCTTTCATTGATTATGCTGACGCCGTCGCAAATG
Organism: Bacillota bacterium; assembly: GCA_029777885.1. Taxonomy (GTDB): domain Bacteria; phylum Bacillota; class Clostridia; order Caldicoprobacterales; family DTU083; genus JAKORJ01. The sequence continues at coordinate 10,719 of JAKORJ010000183.1, forward strand.
CTGAGCAGGGCTGTCGTCGGCTGCTGCAGGTCTGTCGGGAACCCTGGATAAGGAAGGGTCTTGATAGTGACCTTTTTAGGCCTGCCATTACCCTTCACCCTGATGCTGTCATCCCTTTCGATCACGTCCATGCCCATTTCAAGCAGCTTTGCCGTGACCGACTCAAGATGCTTGGGGATGACGCCCTTTACGGTTATGTCCCCGCCGGTGGCGGCTGCAGCTATCATGTATGTGCCGGCTTCTATCTGATCCGGTATGATGGAGTACTCACAGCCACTTAGCCTCTCCACACCTTTAATTCTTATGGTGTCTGTACCGGCTCCCTTTACATTGGCGCCCATGGCATTGAGGAAGTTGGCTACGTCGACAACATGGGGCTCTTTCGCCGCGTTCACGATCGTCGTCATACCCTCTGCCTTGACTGCTGCCAGCATTATGTTTATGGTGGCGCCCACGGACACAACGTCCAAATAGATTTCCGCTCCCACCAGCTTGTCAGCCTTTGCCTTGATGGTGCCGTGACTTATATCGATCCTGACGCCCAGGGCTTCAAAGCCTTTTATATGCTGATCTATCGGGCGGGCGCCTATCTCGCATCCCCCGGGCAAGAGCATCTCGACTCTTCCTTTCCTGCCCAAGAGAGCACCCAGGAGGTAGATGGAGCCGCGCATCTTCTTGATCAGGTCGCTGGTGGCCTTGCAGTCGATTTCACCGGTAGCGTTTACGACCGCCTTGCCGGGTCCGACCATGGCGACCTTGGCGTCCAACTGCTCCATGATCCTTGATATAACTATGACATCGTCTATATAAGGAAGGTTGCTGATGATACATGGGCTGTCTGCCAACAGCGCCGCAGGCAGTATAGCAACAGCCGCGTTTTTAGCTCCCCCTACCCTTATGGATCCTGTAAGTTTGTTACCACCGTTTATCAGAAGTTTTTCCAAAGCAGCGCCCCTGCCTCAAGGCAAAGGCTTCCACCTCCTGTATTCTTTTGTAAACCCTAAAGCCTCTCTGGTCTTATATCCGTACTGCCATGCCTATTATAACACGCATTTGTTTTGGTTTCATTATTAAAAGTTTGCTTTTTATTAACATTTTCGTAACAAAGTAAATGTAGTGCCAGTTAAATTGAAATACCTGTTCTATTGGGCTAAAGCCAGCTCCCTGCTTTCAAAGCCGTATATGCGGTCAAATGCTGTCTCAAAGGTTTCACCCTTCCCAAGGGCGCTTAGCAGGCTACGATATTTCCCGACGCCGTAACCTTCTATCAGGTCCTTGACCAGCAAAAAGGACTGCCGGTATGCTGCCTGTTCATCCAGGTCACCGAAGCTATGGGCGAGCTCGTCTATAGTATATACCTTGTCATATTCCCAACCTGCGCCCCATTCGTACCCAAGCAGCAGGTATTCAACATACAGGGCGCTGCCCTCCGTAAACCACATGGGATAATTGCCCTTGCAGATATCATCCATGACAAGGTGGGCCAGCTCATGCACATATACGTTTTCCGGCCGGTTCCCTTCGGCTTCTCCTCCGCTGATGCTCTCAGGGAGTAGCAGGCTTATCCGGCCGCCGGCATATGCCCCTATGGCGGAAAGCCCCTCAGGTATACGAAGGGCCTTTTTCAGCTCCTCTTCATCATCGAACAAGACTATTTCAACAGGGCTTGTCCTTTCATAGCCAAAAAACTCGTACACGTCGGCGCTGTAATCCCGGGCGATCGCTATCATTCCTTCTGCCCCGACTTCATCCCCGGATCTGCTGTAGACCATAAAGCCGTTGGCTTCTATCGACGTAAGGTCCCCTGTTCTCCCGGCAATGATCTGTCCCTGCAGATATCTGAATACGGGATACACACCTGTGTAGATATATGTTGAAAAGCGCTGGCTGCAGGCTAACAAGACCGCAAGTACAAGCGCCGGCACCAGCACAAATAATACTCGTTTTCCTGACCTCATTGAGATCCCCCCTTTGTCAGAGGGATATAAGACCGGATATATTATACCATATATCCCTGCCTGTGGCTTAAGCCAAATACCGGCAGAGTTACAAACAAAGCCCGGGAGGGATACTCGCCCGGGCTTATCGTTTAGCCTGGTTTATATGGCCTGGACATTAGTCCAGGTATTTCATAGGATTCAGGGCCGTTCCATTCAAGCGTACTTCAAAATGCAGATGGGGGCCCGTGGTCTTGCCTGTATCGCCCATATAGCCGATCAGCTGGCCTCTCTTGACCGACTGTCCTGTCGAGACCAGGATCTTGCTTAAGTGGGCATATCGTGTCTCTACATCCTCGCCATGGTCGATCTTGATAAGATTGCCATAGTTTCCTTTCCAGCCGGTAAAGGTCACCGTACCGGCCTCTGCTGCATATATGGGTGTACCTACGGAGTTGGCAATATCAATGCCATCGTGGGGGCCTCTCTTGCCGAATATATACCTGTAGCCAAAACCACTGGTGATGTTGCCCTTCGTTGGCCATAGCAGGGTGCCGCTGCCGCGGGATACCAGGGGTATCGCCTTGGTACCCTGGGCTATGATCCTGGTCACAGGCTCTTTGATGACCTTTTCGGAAATGATTTCCCTGTTTTCTTCAATGCCATTGACCTTGGATACGCGAGCCTGTACCAGCTTTGTCCCATTTTTGCCTGACCGGACGGTCCTGCTTTGGTTGACGTACAATGACTTGTCCTTGGTGTATTCCGTCTTGTATGGGATATCCACCTCATACTCGACTACCTCTACGGTAGCAACGCTGATCACACTCTTAGGGTAGGAGAGCTTCAGCTTCTGGCCAAGGCGCAGCATGTTGATATCTTTTAGGTCGGAGTTCAAGGCTACAAGCTCATCAACAGTCATCCCATACTTTTTGGATATAGACCAGAGGGTATCCCCGCTGACCACGGTATATTCCTCAACTGTCTCCCTGCCCTTTGCTATTTCATAGGCAAGGGATTCGGCATCCCGTACATCACCGTAATCAACGCAGACAGGCACTGTCTCGATTTCTTCGACTATTTCAACGTTTTCGACTGTACTGCCTTCAGTGATGAATGGCTCTTTTACCAGCTCCAGCAGCTTCCCGACCTCCGCCGTGGACCTTAATATGCCTATCTGCTCCCCGTTTACCAGGAGGGCATAGGCATTGACCTTTACATCTATACCCCTCCGGACTGCACTTGCTATTTCAGAGGTTTGGGTCAAAAGCTCCGGGCTAATGGCTACCTTTTCATATTCGAAGGCTGTTTCCAACTCGACCTCCATGGCATAGTGCTGCATGGCTTCCTGCTTAACCTGGTGGATGATAGCTGCTACCGTGTCTACATTCTCGACATAGCCTACAAGCTTACCATGGAGGCTGACCTTGAATGCATCCACGAGTACTACCTGTTCGCCCGGATCCGTGACTGCCTTGACACCGACGATAGCCCCTGTGAAAATAAAAACAGAAACAACAGCAATGGCAACCGCCCTGCGTTTCTTATGCAAGGGAACCTGTGCCAGAGCTGATGCCTTGGCCTTGATGAATTCCTTTGTCTTGCCCATATACATGGGAAGCTTGCTTTTCAGAGACACCTGCTTTTTCAGCAGCAGCATTTCCTTCTGTCTCTTAAGCAATTTACCTGCGGTCGAACAGGCCTTCTTTAGTGCTGTATTCAGCCTCATGAGAGCCATGGAGTAGAACTCCTTCCGGATAGGATTTTATTACACTTATATTTCGAATATTACGAAATTGTTACAATTATGTGTATTCGACACCCTATCCAAAATTCCTTCCTTAAATATAGATTTTTTCGTGTTTATTATATTCCATTATAACCAAATTATACATTTATAAAATAACATTGCTTAATTGCTGTCATAAAGCCACTTGTTGAAGTACTCCTCCCAGTCCCTGCCGGTCACGCTGTTTATCAGGCTTATCAGGTCATCCTTGTCCGCATTTGTAAACCTGTATTTCTCGTGATACTTTTTGAGCACTTCAAAGAACTTCTCGTCCCCTATCCGCTTCCGTATGCCATGGAACATGACAGCACCTTTGCCGTATACAAGCGCATCGTAAACGTACCAGTCAGGGAACTCATAGGCAGCCTTGTGGATCGTCTGGTCAATGTCAGGCTCGGATCTGGCCAATTCCTGTATATACCTATACTTGCCCATTGCTATCTCTTCCCGGTACATCTGGTCTTCCTTTTCCCGGCCGTACCGCAGGCCGTAGTAAAGTACGGTGGAATATTCCGTAAGCCCCTCGTCGAGCCAGGCGTCCCTGATCTGGTTGTTGCCGACCAGGCCGTACCACCACTGATGGGCCGTCTCGTGGGCTATGATAAGCTCCAGCCACTTGAGCGCCCCCTGGGCATAGAGGCTGTGATCGATCATGACCAGGTTGGGATACTCCATGCCACCTATATAGAAGTCGGCTTCAACTATGGAAAACTGCTTGTACGGGTACTCGCCGAAGGCATCATTGAATACTTCTATGGCTGATGCCCCATAGTCCAGCGCCTTGTCTCCGTTGGAAGAAAAATAATAGGAGTGCACCATAGTTTTGCCGACCTTCCTGCTGAGCACCTTGAACCTATCGCTGGTTACCCATGCAAAATCCCGGACTGCCAGAGCTTTTATGGTCCAGGTGGCGATGCCGTCCTTTTCCCGCCTGCTTAGGATATCGCCCGTGGCAGCAATGATGTATTCCCCGGGAGCTCTTATGGTTACGTGGTAGTTTGCGGCCTCGCTGTAAAAGGGGTCCCCGATCGGGTAATACCTGTCGAGGTTCCAACCGTTCTTATCATAGACACAGGCAATTGGGTACCAGTTCGCGGCCTTGTAGGTATGGTCCCCGTAGCCAAACCTCCCCAGGCAGTGAGGGAGCTTTACCCTGTATTTCATACCGATCACCGTGCTTTCTCCGGGCGCCAGGCTGTCATCAAGCACCAGCATGAGCAGATTCTCGCTATACCCGCCAATTGTGTACGGGCAGCCGCTGCCGTTGACCGTGACCTCCTCCAGCTCAAGATACCCGGACGAAAAGCCACTGGGGTATGCCCTGTGCATGTCTTCCTGCGGAAATACAGCCTTGTCTTCATATTTATATGCATTGGGATAAAGATGAAAATAAAGGTGTGTTATATCCTTGTCAGTCCTGTTTATATATACGATACTCTGGTTACAGTATAGCATCCCTGCAGTCGGGTCGAAATCCACGGATATTTCATAACTGTTCAAGCCCTTGGCAGCTGTTAAGAGAACAGGGTTTTGGCTGTGTTCCGAGCCAAACCGGATGAGCACTGCTGCGAGTGAAGCTGCCAAAACGGTGATCAGGGCTGCAATCAGTATAAGCTTTGAGGTTTTTCCGGGCTGCGGTCTCACAAAATCACTTCCTTAAATATATCAGCTATAGTCACTATATGCCGTTGTCTCCCCGAATAGTAGCAGCTTACGTTAAACTTTCGTGCCTTGTCCAAAAATGAACTAATAAAAAAGCTATTATTTAAGGAATTATAATGCTATAATAGGTGCTTAGTTGATTTCAATACTTGTAAAAATGTGGTGAACAGACTTGTTGACAAAAGAACATATAGAAGCTATCCGCAAGGATCTTGAGGACAAGATCATCGAAAAGGGCAGCCTGACCGACGAGGAGGTCCTGAAGATCAGCAGGAAGCTGGATGAACTGATAACTCAATATAATTTGATAAAACTGAAGAGAACTGAGTGAATAAGCGGGATAATTAGCCTGAGAAATTTGCCGGAATGATTCTCTTTTTGCACTGCAGCTGGTAAAATATAAGTGTGAATGGATCAAATCCTGCAGGGGGTCATTAATGGTGCTCAGCAAAATCAAGGAATATAGTTACTTAACCATAGGGTCGGCTCTGGTAGCAGCCGGCGTTTATTTTTTCAAATTTCCCAACAACTTCTCGACCGGGGGTGTCAGCGGCCTGTCAATCATCTTCGGCTCCTTGAGTACATTCATGACACCCGGGACATTTATGCTCATAATAAACCTTTTGTTTCTCCTGCTGGGCTTTTTACTGATAGGAAGCAGCTTTGGATTCAAGACCATATATTGCAGCGTCCTGTACTCGACCCTGATCAAGGTGTTTGAGATATGCCTGCCCATGGACAAACCGCTGACAAATGAGCCTTTATTGGAACTGGTATTCAGCGTCCTGCTGCCAGGTATAGGATCGGCCATCCTTTTCAACAATGCTGCCAGCACCGGGGGTACGGACATAGCTGCAATGATCATGAAACGCTATACATCCCTTGACATAGGCAAGGCGCTTTTGTGTACCGATTGCCTTATAGCCTTTTCAACAGTGTTCGTGTTTGATATAACGACCTGCATGTACTCCGTGCTGGGGCTGCTTTCAAAGTCCGTGATAGTGGATTCAGTAATAGACAGCATAAACCGCAAAAAATCCCTGACGATCATAACTGAAAACCCGGAACCGATCTGCGCCTATATAAATGAAAAGCTGCACAGGGGCGCAACCATCTGGAAGGGCTACGGGGCATTCACCCATAACGAGAAATACCTTATCCTCACAGCCCTGAACGCCACCCAGGCCCAGCGCCTGAGGAGCTATATCAAGGAAAACGACAGCGAGGCCTTCATATCGATAACGAATACCAGCGAGGTTTTCGGCAAAGGCTTTTTAAGGGTATAGCGGAACAATTTATGGATCCTGTACGTCAATAGCAGTGAACAGTAAAAAAGAGGAGGTTTCCTTATGTACAGGACACTAGCGCTCATACTGGGCATGGTAGTGCTTGTGGTAGCGCTGGCCGGCTGCAGCGTAGCAGGAGGAGCAGATCTTGGCAAGGTAAGCGGCCTGGTCGTGGATGCCAACACCGGCTTTGGCTTTGACATATTCAAGGAGCTCAACAAGGATGATGCCCAAAGCTCCGTCTTTATATCCCCCTTCAGCATATCAATGGCCCTGACCATGACATACAACGGCGCAGCTTCAACCACCCTGGACGCGATGAGCCGGACGCTGGGCTTTGACGGCCTTGACAGAAGTGTTGTAAATGAAAGCTATAAGGAGCTGCTCAGGCATCTTGAGAAGGTCGACAGCAAGGTCACGCTCAATATAGCCAACTCCATCTGGATCAGGGAGGGTTATCCGATCAAGCAAAGCTTTCTTGACCTCAACAAGGATACCTTTGATGCCCTGGTCAGGGAGCTGGATTTTTCGAAGAGCGATGCCCCAGATACCATCAACGGCTGGATAAAGAGCAAGACATCTGGCATGATCGAAAAAATGATCGACTCGATCGACCCGAACACCGTCATGTACCTTATCAACGCCGTATATTTCAAAGGCCAGTGGATGTACAAGTTTGATCCGAAGAATACCTTTAGCGGCAGCTTCAAGGCATTGAACGGCCAGACCCAGACAGTTGACATGATGAGCCGCAAGGGAACCCTGGAATACACAAAGGGAGACAACTACCAGGCGATTCGCCTTCCCTATGGCAGCAACAAGCTGTCCATGTACCTGATCCTTCCTGACGAGGGTGTAAACATAAGCAACTTCACAGATACTCTTGATGCTGACAAGTGGCAAAAAATAAGGACCTCTATGGCTGAGGTCGAGGATGCCATACTCCAGATCCCGAAGTTCAGGCTCGAATACGGAATAAAGAATCTGAATGCCAGCCTGGCAGCCCTGGGCATGGAAGAAGCCCTCGGACCTGGCGCAGACTTCTCTGGCATGCATCCCGGCTTGTTTATCGCCCGGGTGCTCCACAAGGCGGTCATCGAAGTGAACGAGGAGGGCAGCAAGGCTGCCGGAGTAACGGTGGTGGAAATGAGGGAATCAGCCGCTGTCGATCAGGTCTCCTTCATAGCCAACAGGCCCTTTGTTTTCATGATTACCGACGACACAACGGGTACGATACTCTTTATGGGCAAGCTCAGTGAGATCAGCAACTAGCCAAAAGCAGCAACCAGGTCAGCAACTGAAAACCGGATTATAAAAAACATTGCAATTGAAAATCAAAGCCCTGGAAGATCCTCCAGGGCCTTTTGACTAATAGCCTGTGTCAGCTTTTGATTACTCGCTAACTGCATTTGCCCTCGTTCCTATCCTCATACTCTGATCAAATGCAGCAACCAGTCATTTTCATTGTCCGGCGCCCACAGGTTCCGGAAAGTACTTCTGGTGCCCGCATCCCGCCTGTCTGCGGTATCGGACGCTTTTATCCATGTAGCGTCGTATTCGCCTTCTTTTACGTTAACGCTTAAGTTTTCCCCATTTTCAAGGTATACGAGGTACTCCCTGCCCTCATCCGCAAGGCAGTAGCCCCGGCTCACCAGCTCCGGCGCGGGCTTCATCCTGTAGAAGGGGAGCGTCTCGAAAAAGTCCCAGACCTTTTTTATCTCCATGTGCTTTTCCAGGTCGGCGTCATTTATATCCAGGGTGCCGCTGAAGCCCGAGGAAGAGTCTCCGTTGTTGTCGGCAAAATTTATAGCTGCCCCTGACATTATAAGGACATAGGCATTTTTACGTATATCATCCTTTGTATATGCCGGGTGGTACTTATTGTTTGCCCACAGGGTCTCCTGGGCATAGAGAGGCATGCCCGGCCGGCGGTTGAAAAGGATCCCCCGGCTCAGCTCTCCCCTGACAAGGGTTTTAGGCCCCTGTAGGGTCACAAAGGATATATAGTCCTCATCATAAAAATCATCGTCACCCGTCTGATTATGCACAGATAGCAAATGTCCATAGATATCGAGCTTTCTTATCTCTTCAGCCAGACGGCGGATCTCATCCTTTTGCATAAAGGGCTGGCGGCTCAAAAGCGGTTCAGGTCCCGCAACAGTGTATAAGAGGTTCCAGTAGGAGCCCAGCCTGGCGAGCGTATACTTAAGGAAAACGTCCTGGTCTTCTTTCTCCCTGGGGAAATTGGATGATTTGCCGAAGAAGCCGGCAAAGGGGAATACTATAAAACGGCGTTCGGCAAGCAGGTCGAGTATGACCTCCAACCTGTCGTATTCACTGCAAACCGGATTTTTCCCGTCCCACAAGGCGGGCACATCCCAGTCCCTGCCCCTGCCCTTCTCATCCCGCTTGAACAGGAAGCTGGCTATGGACAAGGTGTTGTAGCCCATTTCAGCAGCCCAGTCGAGGAAGGCCAGCCTTGCTGATTGAGGCCAGTTGGATGCAAAAAACCTGTCACCCGCATGGAAACTCCTGATAAAGGTATGCTTGCCCCCCTTGAAACCAAACCAAATTGGGTTGGCTTCATCCTTGCCTATAAGCCCGGGGATGTCGGAATCTACGCATTCAAAGCTGCCCTCCCCTGCAGGGGTATTATCCGAAAACCAGGCCTTGTAGGTCCATGTCCCCACCGCATCGGGCATGAACCGGAACTTCCAAAGCCTCTCCCCGCTGTAGAAACCGTAAAAGTTGAAAACCCTCCCGTCAGGAGAAGCGCATGATACATTCAGGGTCACATCCCTGTAAGGGTCAGTATAATTTTTCCTGTTTTCGAAGCAGGCTTCAAATCTGTCCCATCGCCCTACTGCAGACTTGCATGTACATTTCATGGTATTCACCCCTCTGATTGCTATTCATATGATTGAGCTTTCTAGGTATATAATATCATTAAAAAGGAGCGAAATCATTTCAATGCAAGAATCATACAAGCAGAAGCGATAATCGTACAAATAAACAAAACCGCCGTTTGGCGGTCATTATATATACTAGATTTTTCCATAAGTATAACTTGTATAAAAGGTATGCCTCCCTGCTTGTGTGTCCATTACTTACTGTAATATGTCCTGCAGATTTATCAAATAGTTTATGTAATTTAGTAAAAGGGGTTACACCTATGGAATTACAATTCCTTTATCCTGAAATAACAAAATAACCCGCAAACCATGATGGTATGCGGGTATTTCTTGGAGCTGGTGAACGGACTTGAACCGTTAACCTGCTGATTACAAATCAGCTGCTCTGCCGATTGAGCTACACCAGCGAATGGCGACCCGGAACGGGCTCGAACCGTCGACCTCCAGCGTGACAGGCTGGCATTCTAACCAACTGAACTACCGGGCCATATGGAAAGTCAGGACCCAGAGTGCCTATGGCTCCAAATCCTAACTTTCAAAAGTGGTGACCCCTAGGGGATTCGAACCCCTGTTACCGCCGTGAAAGGGCGATGTCTTAACCACTTGACCAAGGGGCCAGAAAGGTGGTGACCCATCGGCGATTCGAACGCCGGACACCTTGATTAAAAGTCAAGTGCTCTACCTCCTGAGCTAATGGGTCA
>JAKORJ010000184.1 GCA_029777885.1 Bacillota bacterium
AAAAGATGAGTTGTGTTTTTAAAATATTAGGGGAAATCAAGGACGAGCGTGGGCGAGTCCATCCAGACCCTTGATTTCCCTTTTGCTATCCATACTTTCGTTTCAGGTTAGCTCATCATATACAATGCCAGTTATTTTATTGGTATGAACACACTGTGGTGTCCCGGCAGCAGGGTGCCATTGAAGCCTTCAAAGGTGCTGATCCCATACCTGGCAGGTACTTTGAGCCGGTAATCATAGGATGTATGATTTATTACAAGCAAGCCCTTTTCGAATTCTATTCGCTCTATACCGCGCTCTATACTGTCAGATAGCCCCATATCCATGACCAGCCATTCCACAGGTGTCCGGGGGATAACGGTCAATGGGTAATGGTTTTCCTTCCCGTATTCGACCGGGACAGGCTTATGCCTGCGTTCACAATAGCAGGTTCCCATATCGATGCCTGCTGCCAATACTCTTCCCCTGCCCAGGCGTTTCTCACATATCGCAGCACGGCCGTCTTTACCATATCTGGCAATAGTCTTTATCCCGGTGTCATCGCCGGTATTGCCCCTTTCCATATCATCAAAAGCATAAAAGTAAGCGGAATACTCCGTGATGATCTCTTCCCAATATATAGAGTCCTCAGCATGCGGATCAGCTTTTAAATTAAACACCCCATGAAGCCCGCACGAAGCACTGGCTATTATCACACCGCCATTTTCCACAAAGCTCTTAAGGCACCTTTCCATTTCCTCGTCCGCCAGGTATTTATACAACGGATTGGAAGGCAGGATAAGCAGTTTATAATCCTTCAGCGCATCCGCCTTGACCTGGCCAGGGCTGACAAAGTCAGCATTTACCCCTAGGTCTGAAAGCTGCTGATAGTATCCAAGGCAGTCGTTACGGCATGCCCTGAAGGCCCGGTCATTCAAATTACGGTTGTCCAGGGTAAAGGAAGCATAGGGAAACAATATGGCAGCCTGCTTTTTGCTCAGTCTCCTACCGGCCGCTTCCCGTACCTTGCTGAACCAATCCAGCCCGCATTTGACATTCAGCTTCTTTTCGCTGCTCCATTTCCCAAAATTGCCCCCATCATCCAGTCCGTTGTACCCATAGAAAAACAGATCGTTAGCGCCGGCCCCAAAAGCAGAAGCGATTACTTCCACCGGAGTAATATATGAATATATGTCATTAAACAGGTATCTGCCCAGAAACAGCCCCCCGGTCAGGTCCTTGTTTTTGCTGGCGCTGCGCAGGATCGCCATTTCACATGGGACAACATATGCATTCGGCTCGCCATACGCATCAGCAGGCAGGGTATAGAAGGACGGGCAATCGAGGTATTTGCCGAGCCTCCAAATATCCAGCCCTCGCTCGCTTATTTCCACCCAGTCCGGCATAAGGTATTTCCATTGTGACAGGCAGTCATATAAATAGATATCAGGCAACTGATCCCTTACACCCTGTGTCAGCCTTGCGAAAAAAACCTCCATTGTGTGCTGGCGGAAAAGCATATTATCTGCATGCATATACATGCGGCTC
>JAKORJ010000185.1 GCA_029777885.1 Bacillota bacterium
ATCCAGCATGTGAGTGTTGCCGCCATGGCCGTTTACTACGAGGATCTTTTTAAACCCGTTTGCGGCGATGGATTTGAGAAGCAGGCCGAACGCCTCAAGGGCAAATGCCTGGGGGAAGTTTACCGTGCCTGAGAAGCAGGCAGCCTCATGCACCTGCATCAGGAAATAGGGAGGGAAAACCACTGCAGGCTCTATTTCAGCGGCCTTGCAGGCAATTGTATGGCTTATGATCATGTCACAGCCAAAGGGCAGGTGGTCTCCGTGCCGCTCCAGTGATCCCGTAGGTACGATGCACAAGCCCGTTTCCTTGACGGCCTTTTCAAAATCCTTTGGTACCAGATGTTCCCAGCGCATAATGATCACACCTCCAAAAATGTATATATGATTCCTATATTTGCAATTCTATCATACAGTATAGAATTTATAAATATGAAACTTATTGACATTGCAATCGTCTTTATAATAAATAATATATATACAGAGACGGTCAGGGATATCAACAACTGGGCAAAAGCAAATACAGGCTGGATGGAGGTCGTTATGAAAACATTTTTCTTCAGCAATATGCTGGAGCGAATCGAACGCTTGATTTGATGGAGCGTCTCACTGATAGGTGCGGGCGCTTTTTCGCTGGATGGGGGATTTTCGCCTAAAGTTCATAGTTTATTCATATATTATTTAAAAAATTTTGCTATAATTTGCACAGTAATGATATACTAATGGAAGTATGTTATCCGTATTACTTAGAGGGGGGATACTCTTGATTCAAGTGGAAAACCTGACCAAGCGGTATGGGCAGCATGTCGCCGTGGACAACATCAGTTTCACTGTCAAGCCCGGCGAGATTCTAGGCTTCCTTGGACCCAATGGCGCAGGTAAGACAACTACAATGAACATACTGACTGGCTATATTTCCGCTACCGAAGGACGGGCACTGGTAAACGGGGTCGATATCCTGGAGGAGCCGGAAGAGGTCAAGAAGATGATCGGCTACCTGCCGGAATTTCCTCCGCTGTACGGGGAAATGACCGTCATGGAATACCTTGACTTTGTCAGTGATATAAAGCAGGTCAGTGGCCAGCAAAAGAAGCAGAGCATGGAAAAGATCATGGACCTGGTCAAGATCGGCGATGTGCGCGGCAGGCTGATCAAAAACCTTTCCAAGGGATACAAGCAGCGTGTCGGCCTGGCCCAGGCAATGATAGGCAATCCCCAGGTCCTTATACTGGACGAGCCTACCGTCGGCCTTGACCCGAAGCAGATAATCGAGATCAGGAACCTGATATCAAGCCTGGGCAAGGAACATACAATCATCCTGAGCTCTCATATCCTGCCTGAGGTAAGCACCGTATGCGAGCGGGTCATCATCATAAACAAGGGCAGGATCGTTGCCAGCGATACCCTGGAGAACCTGTCCAAAGGTCTGGGTGAAGAAACCAAGCTCATAATCAGGGTAGCCGGGCCTGAAAAGCATGTCATAAAGGTGATCAGCGAGGTTCACGGGGTCAAATTCGTCGAATCCCAGGGTTCCAAGGAAAAGGACACCGTAGATATCGTTGTGGAATCCAGTCCTGACATAGATATCAGAAAGCCGCTCTTTTATGCGCTGAGCAGGGCTTCATATCCCATATTGATGATGAGAACCATGGGACTCACCCTCGAGGACATCTTCCTCCAGGTCATAACCGAGGAAAAGGAGGCACGCTGAAGATGTTAGCTGTGATAAAAAAGGAACTGCGGTCGTATTTTACATCGATGACCGGATATATTTTCGTGGCATCGTTCCTCTTCTTTACAGGGCTTTTCTTCACTTTGAACAACCTGCTTGGTGCCAGTCCGGACTTCAACAGAGTATTGGCCAGCATCCTCTTTATATTCCTGCTTGCGGTACCGATCCTGACCATGAGGCTCATGGCGGAAGAAACCAAGCAGAAAACGGACCAACTCCTGCTGACGAGCCCCATCACCCTGACCAGTATAATAGTGGGCAAGTACCTGGCTGCAGTCATTGTGTTTGTCGGTACCCTGGCCTTCACTATCATTTATCCGCTTATCATGAGTACGATGGGCAAGCTCGCCTGGTCGGAGATCCTGGGCGGCTATATCGGGTTTTTCCTCTTTGGTTCGGCCCTTATTGCCGTCGGACTTTTTATCTCAACCATAACTGAAAACCAGGTGGTGGCTGCGGTAGCCACATTCACCACCCTGCTCATACTCTGGCTGATCGACGCGATCATCCAGGGGCTCCCCACTGACAAGACAGCAGGCATCATATTTGCGGTCCTGCTTGCCGCCGGCATAGCCGCGATAATCTACTTTGCTACCAGGAATATCTATGTTGCGGGCGGTATATTAGGCGCGGGCATCATCGCCATAGTAGCGGGATATATAGTGAATCCGGAGATCTACACCGGCTTTATTGGCAAGGTGCTCGAATGGTTTTCACTCTACAGCAGGTACGAGGACTTTGAGCTGGGAGTTTTGAGCTTAAGCCCGATAGTATACTATATTACCTTCTCCAGCGCATTTGTATTCCTGTCGATACGGATGCTCGAGAAGAAGAGATGGAGCTAAGGGGGGATAGACATGAATAAGCCGACGAAAGCTAATATCCTGCGGTCCTTTAAGACCAGGAAGTTCAAATATGGCGGTTATGCCACGCTGCTTACCGCTATCGTCCTTGCAGTACTCCTGGTCATAAACCTGGTGGTCGACCTGATCCCCATGCGGCTGGACCTGACGAGAAACAAGCTGTATTCGCTGTCCAAGGAGACCTACAAAGTCCTTGACAACCTTGAGGAGGACATTACGATATATACGGTAAACCCCGTAAATCAGGGCATACCTCTCCTGGAGGAGATCCTTTACCGGTACCAAAGCTATTCAGACAAGATCAAGGTGGATTATATAGACCCGGACAGGGATCCGGTAAAGGCGCAAAGGTTTACAAAGGATGACAAGACATTGAGCAAAGGCGACATCATAGTTGCAGCCGACAGCGGAGATGACGCGAAATTCAAGCATATAAAGTCCTATGAGCTTGTGAACTATGACTACTCATCGGGCTATACAGCTACTCCGCAATCCATGGCTGTCGAGCAGAGGGTGACTTCTGCCATAGTGTATGTAAGCGAGGCTGAAGCGCCGGTTGTATATATGCTGGAAGGACATGGTGAGACCGACCTGGACGCTGACATAAAGAGACAGATGGAGCTTGAGAACTACACCATCCAGTCCCTGAACCTTCTGATTAAGAAGACAGTGCCTGAGGACGCTGATATACTGATCATAAATTCGCCTTCGACCGACCTGACCGATGAAGAGGAAGCGGCTATCAGGGAATACCTTGAGAACGAAGGCCGGGCTATATTTTTAATGGACTTTATGAAGGATCAAAAGCTGGACAACTTCAACAGCCTGCTGAAAAGCTACGGGGTCGCGACTAACAAGCGGGTCATCATCGAAGGCAACGAGGAGAAGCATTATCCCTTCTATCCACACTATCTCCTGCCTGAGTTCGAGGACCATGATATAACATCGCCCTTCAAATCCAACACCATATTTCTTGTAATGCCTGTTGCCCAGGGCATAGATATACTTGAAACCAGGCGCAACACATTGAAGATCGAGCCCCTGATGAAATCATCCAAGGACTCATATGCCCGGACTGCTGAAAGCATGGAGAATACCAAGACATTCGAAAAATCCGAGGGAGATACAGACGGGCCTTTCAACCTGGCAGTAGCGATAAAAGATGAAGTTTTTGACCAGGTCACGCTGGAGACTAAGGTTACAAAGCTGGTTGTCTTCGGGACCTCGGGATTCCTTGGAACGGATTTGCAGGGCCGCATAAACCTGACGATAAACAGCTTGAACTGGCTGATAGACAGGGAGCAATCGATAACGATCCAGCCCAAGAGCATATATGAGGTCCCCCTTAATGTCACTGCAAATACCTTCAGGATCTACGGATTCATCTCTGTGCTCCTGATACCCATAGGGGCGCTAGTCGCAGGGTTCGTAGTATGGCTGAGGAGGAGACATCTATGAGGAAAAAGCGAAGCGTCATTGCCTTGGCAGTATGCCTGGTGCTGCTGGTTGGTGCTTATGCTGTTCTCAGGCTGACGTCTTCCGACAATGGGACCGATCCGGAAGAAACGAATACGACCATTGATATATCAAGATTTGACAGGTCAAATATCATAAGGATGACCCTGGTCAATGAAAACGGAGAGTTCGTGTTTGAAAAAAGGGAAATAAAGGATAATGAAGACGACGATGAAGAGGGCGAGGACGAGGAGGTAAAGACCGAATGGGTCTGCATAAAGCCATATGACGTCGATCTGAGCCAGACTTCCGTTGAAGACCTTGCCCGCACCTTCTCAGCTCTTTCGGCCGATGTGCTGGTGGAGGAGGATCCCAAGGACCTGTCGATATACGGCCTTGCCGACCCTGCTGCCAGGGCGGAGGCCCTGTTGAATGACGGCAAGAAGGTAGTCCTCCTGCTTGGTGATCATACAGCGAGCGGCACTTATTACCTCATGAAGGAAGGGGACCCCAAGGTTTATACGGTGCTTAAGTACCATGGGGACAGGCTGAAATATGCCTTCGCGGACTTCAGGAACAAGCTTCTTGCAAGCATAGATTTAACCGACATGCAGTACATGTATCTCAGCAAGGAAGGGCAGAAGGAAATAGAGATAATCACCAAGGATGAGCAGGCTGAGGATCAACCCACCTATGGCCTTGGTGTCTACAGCCTGGTCAAACCCTTCAATATCCCAAGGGGGATAGACCTGTCCAAGCTGTCCAATGTATTCAGCAAGGCAACCGGCCTTAAGATCCAGGAGTTCGTTGACGACGATCCTGACGATCTATCCGGGTATGGGCTGGATGAGCCCAAAATGCACTTTATCCTGAAGGACAGCAAGAACACCCTGGATATATACTTCGGTGATACCGTGGATGATTCCATATATGTAAAGAAAGCCGATTCCGACAGCGTTTACAAGGTCGCGCTTTCCGACATCAGCTTTATGGATGCTAAGCTAATCGATTTTATGGAAAGGTTTGCCTTCATAGTCAGCATCGATGACGTTGACAAGGTAGTGGTCGAAGGGCGGGGCAGGACATACACCCTGTCCATGAAGCGCGAGACCAAAAAGGCCGATAAGGAAGATGAAAAGGATGAGGTTGTAACCACCTACTTCCTGGACGGCGTGGAAAAGCCGGAGGATGAATTTAAGGACGCCTACCAGGCCCTGATAGCAGTCCTGGTCGATGCGACCCAGGAAAACAGGGCGGATGGGGAACCGGAGATCCGGTTCACCTATTACCTGAACAAGGGGCCAGATCGGGTACAGGTCGTTGAATTTTACCCCTATGACAAGGACTTCTATGCCCTGGTCAGGAACGGCGATCGGGATTCGGAGTTCCTGGTAGCCAGGAACCGTATGGACTCGGTATACAAGCAACTGGAAAACCTGGAGAAAAGCAAGCTGAAGGATTGAACCATAACATAATATATTAAGCCCCGGGCGTTTGCCCGGGCTTTTCTATGACAAATGCTAATTGCCCTGGTAATTTTTTGTGGTTGTATTATAATAGAAGGGGAAGCCCGGTTTATCATATACGAAACAAAAGGGGAGGCGTTCTGATGAAACGGAAAGCGCTTATAGTGCAGGGAGGCTGGGACGGGCATGAACCCGTTTTGGTTTCGGATATCTTCAGGGAGATACTCGAGCGGAACGGCTTTGAGGTAGAGGTTTCGGACACGCTGGATGCATTTCTTGACGTGGGAAAGCTGAAAAAGCTGCACCTCATCATACCCGTCTGGACCATGGGCACCATCAAAAGCGAGCAGCTCAACCCGGTCCTCGAAGCTGTCGCCAGTGGAACCGGGCTTGCAGGCTGCCACGGCGGCATGTGCGATTCCTTCAGGGAAGCAGTGGAATGGCAGTTTATGACCGGTGGCCAGTGGGTAGCCCATCCCGGCAACGACGGCGTTAGGCATACTATCAACATTAAGCGGGGTTCAAGCCCGATCGTGGAAGGTATTGAGGACTTTGAAGTGGTTACGGAGCAGTATTATATGCACGTGGACCCGGCCATTGAGGTTTTAGCCACCACAAGGTTCCCGGTAGTGGACGGGCCCCATGCCGCCAACGGTCCGGTGGATGTACCCGTGGTATGGACCAAGCGCTGGGGCAAGGGCAGGGTTTTCTACAGCTCACTGGGGCACCATGCCGACATAGTTGCGATGAAACAGCCCTATACTATTATGGAGCGGGGATTCCTGTGGGCAGCCGAGGGCAAGGACATCGCTGACGGGAAGGTGGAAAGATGAGCAGGACGAAGATAGGCATAATTGGCTGCGGGAACATAAGCGACATCTACCTGAAAAACTGCACCAAAACCTTTGGCAACCTGGAGGTGGCCGCCGTTTCGGACCTTGTCCCGGAACGGGCAAGGCGGGCGGCGGAAGCATACGGCATAAAGAAGGTACTAAAGGCCGAAGAGCTTGTCTCCGATCCGGAGATCGATATAGTCCTCAATCTCACAACGCCCCATGTGCATTCAATGATAAACCTGGTAGCCATAGATGCCGGCAAGCACGTTTATACCGAAAAGCCCCTGGCGGTGACCCGGGAGGACGGGCAGAAACTGCTTCAGGCAGCCAGGGAAAAGGGCTTGCGGGCCGGCTCCGCGCCGGACACCTTCCTGGGTGCAGGACTCCAGACCTGCCGCAAGCTGATCGATGACGGCTGGATAGGCGAGCCTGTGGCAGCGACAGCCTTTATGACCTGTCACGGCCATGAGAGCTGGCATCCCGACCCTGAGTTCTATTACAAGGTCGGAGGCGGGCCGATGTTCGACATGGGGCCTTATTACCTGACAGCCCTGATAGCCCTGTTGGGCCCGGTCAAACGCGTGACCGGCTCTGCCAGGAAGACCTTCGAGCACAGGACCATAACCAGCCAGCCCAAATACGGCACGGTGATAAACGTGGAGGTCCCGACCCACGTGGCGGGCACACTGGATTTTGAGTCCGGTGCTCTGGCAACCATAATACCGAGCTTTGACATATGGCACGCCCAGCTTCCGAGGATAGAAATCTACGGCAGCGAAGGTACCCTGAGTGTGCCGGATCCCAACACCTTCGGGGGACCGGTCCTGGTTCGCAGGCACAATGCACCCGAGTGGACCCAAATGCCGCTGACACATAGCTTTGAGCAGAACTCCAGGGGCATCGGTCTAGCCGATATGGCCCTTGCCATAAGCTCGAACAGGCCTCACAGGGCAAGCGCAGATTTGGCCTATCATGTGCTGGATATAATGCACGCGATCCACGATGCGTCCAGCAGCGGCAGGCACATTGAACTAACCAGCGGGTGCCCAAGGCCGGAGCCGCTGCCGATGGAAGCCTGGATATAGGATAATAGAAAGGATGGTAAGGATGGATAAGATGCAAAACAACATAATGGTTCAGGTGGGAGTCATCGTACGGGACATAGAAAAGACAGCCCGCCAATATGCTGAAGTGTTTGGTATCGAGGTGCCTGCCGTTATGATCACCGATGCGGTAGACAAGGCCCGAACCGAATACAGGGGTGAGCCGACCCCGGCCAGGGCGAAGCTGGCCTTTATGGACATGGGCAATATACAGCTTGAGCTGATCGAGCCCGATGAACACCCGAGCACCTGGAGGGAGTTCCTTGACAAGCACGGTGAGGGCATCCACCATATAGCCTTTACCGTAAAGGGGATGAAGGATGCGGTCACATTCCTTGAAAGCAAGGGCATGCCCCTCGTTCAGAAGGGTGAATATACCGGTGGGCGCTATGCATATATAGACGGCACCGACAAGCTGGGCTTCATCCTGGAGTTGCTTGAAAACGATTGATAAGTAACTAGTAAATTATTCTAATGGTTTTTTCTTTTGCGATATAATATAATGGTTTGAACAAAACCGATAGGGGGATATAGATTGATTCGGACATTAATACAGCTGTTCACGTTTGCTTTTTTAATCGTAGGGATCATAGTCTGCGCCATAGGCTATAAGAAAAACAATTGTTTCAAGGGCGGGCTCTTTTTCTTCATATTTTCAGTGCTTGCCAATATAGTCAGGATCATGAGCTCATATGCGGCAAATATCTTCATACAAAGGTATATAGACCTGATAGGAGCCAAGCGGATCAACTTCGTGCTCCAGTTCTTTGATCTGCCCGGATTTGTTCTAAGCTCCACAGGTTTCATTATTTTCATCATATTCCTTGTAAAGGGCTTGAATGAGAATAAGCACAACGGTAATTACGAATACAGCTATCAAAGCGAAAATATGTAGCGTCGATCGACATCAGAGGAATCACAGGAAAATTACAATATTTATGTAAGGCTTTCTTTATTAAAAGAAGGCCTTTTTGTTTACAAAATTTTCTTGAAATAATAAACCTAAAATGGTATCGTATTAAAAATATACTTACCATAAGTGGGGTGACAGTAAGTGGCTGCAATAGAGGTCGAAGGACTTTGCAAGGTGTTTCGTACCCGTATAAAGGAGGAGGGGCTCAAGGCCTCCTTCCGTGCATTGGCAAGGCCTGCATACAAGGAGGTCAAGGCTGTCGACAACATAAGCTTTACCGTAGAGCAGGGCGAAATACTTGCCTTTATAGGTCCCAACGGCGCCGGTAAATCAACAACTATTAAAATGCTCACAGGGATACTTCATCCTACAAGCGGCAAGGTGTCGGTGCTGGGCATGGGTCCCGCCACCCAGCGGCGAAAGCTGTCTTACAGGATCGGGACGGTCTTCGGCCAGAAGTCCCAGCTTTGGTTCCACCTGCCGCCAATTGACAGCTTTGCCCTGCTGGGAGCCATTTACGATATGGATAAGGCTGCGCTGAAAAAGCGCATAGATGAGCTCACTGAGCGATTCGAGATCGGTGATTTGCTCAAAACACCGGTGCGCAAGCTTTCCCTGGGCCAGCGCATCCGTTGCGAGGTTGCTGCGTCCCTGTTACACTCGCCGGACATACTTTTCCTTGATGAACCCACCATCGGGCTAGATGTGGTGGTAAAGCACAGGATACGCGAGCTGATATTGCAAATGAACCGGGAGCAGGGTACCACCATATTCCTGACCAGCCATGATACCAGCGATATGGAGCAGCTCTGCCGCAGGGCGATAGTGATCGACCAAGGCCGGATAATACTCGATGTGCCGGTGAAAAAGCTCAAGTATGATTATATGAACCGCAAGATAATAGCAGTGCGCTTTACAAGCGAATACAAGCTGAGTGAACTCAAAGGTATAACGCCGGAGAAATCCGGCAGGATGGGTGCGCGGCTCTCTGTTGACACCCGGGTATGCTCCATAGAGGAAGCGATGCGCTGGCTGATTGCCCAGGGCGGGGTTGCTGATATCACTGTGGAGGATCCGCCTATGGAGGACATCATAGCCTCGATATTCGAAGGCGGAGGGCGGACCTTGAATGGGGGCAGGTGATATATTAAGGTGAAGCTGCGTAAGTACTTTATTGTAACGCGCATAAGCCTGCAAAATTCGCTCGCTTACAGGAGCAGCGCAATAGGCGGGTTGCTGTTCTTTTCCTTGTTCATATTCGTGTTTTTCCACCTTTGGCGGGCTATCTACAAGGGCGGAGAGGTTACCGGCTATTCGCTGACCCAGATGATCTGGTACCTTTGCATTACTGAGCTCGTGGTATTCGGATGCAGGAGCGGAGTATTCAGTCAGATGAATGATGATGTCAAGTCCGGCAGCATAGCCTACCAGCTTAACAGGCCCTATCATTATGTGTTTTTTCAGTTTTTCAACGCCCTGGGCAATATGGTATTCAATCTGGTCATATACGGTATTCTGGCAATAATACTTGGACTTATTATGGCCGGGCCTATACCGGGATTCAGGTTTGCAAATCTGCCCTTTGCACTGATCAGTGTTGTCCTGGGTATAGTTATAAATTTCTTTTTCCTGATGACTCTTGGCCTGACTGCCTTCAGGCTGGAAGAAAACTTCGCGTTCTACCTGATTTATCAAAAGCTTGTATTCATGCTCGGGATGTTCATACCTGTTGAGTTTTTGCCCCGGTGGCTTCAAAGTATAGCCCTTTATCTTCCGTTTTCCTATGTAGCCTGGGCACCTGCAAGGCTGGTGGTAGCCTTCAGCTGGGACCTGTTCTGGCAGGTGATACCGATGCAGCTTGTCTGGGTGATAGTATCCATACTTATGTCACTGGGCATGTACACCTATGGTGTCAAGGGCATTCAGGCCCACGGGGGCTGAGGAGGGAGAATATGCATCAGCATGTCGTTAGAGCAATGAATGTGTTCAGGCTTATCGGTCTGTATTTCAAGGTCAACCTGGCTTCTGCCCTGGAGTATCGCGCCAGCTTCCTGCTCCAGGCTTTTGGCATGGCGCTGAACAACGGTTCCTTCGTTTTTTTCTGGTATATTGCTTTTTCCCAGATAGGAGGCCGCATCGGAGGCTATGACTTCAATGACGTGATGTTCATCTGGGCCCTTTGCTCCTCTGCCTTTGGTGCTTCCCATATATTGTTTGCCAACATGAACAGCATAACGAGGATAATAGTATCCGGTGAGCTGGATACATTTTTGCTCCAGCCCAAGGATGTGCTGATCAGCCTGCTGTGTTCAAAAACCAGCCTGACTGCCTGGGGTGACTTCCTGTACGGCTTTATCCTCATGGCCTTGACACATGGCGGAGACGTGCCAGCCTGGTCCATGTTCCTGCTTGGTATAGTGATCGGCGGGCTTCTGATGACAGCGATATCCGTAACAGCCCATACCCTGACCTTTTACCTGGGTGATTCATCCCTCATAGGCGGTTTGGCCCTGGAATTCGTGATCAGCTTTTGCATATATCCCGAGGGCATATATCGTGGGCTGGTCAGGGTGCTGATGCTGTCTGTCATACCTGCATCCTTCATAGTTCACATCCCGCTGAAGCTTGCCCGGCACTTCAGCCCAGGCTTGCTTTTGCTGCTTTTTGCAGCTTCAGCAGCCTACTGCGGCTTTGCTTATGTGTTTTTCTACAGGGGCTTGAAAAGGTACGAGTCAGGCAATCTAATAATTGCCAGGATGTGATATAATAAGCATAGGCATATAGCTTTGTCAGCATGTAAAAAGGAGTGAGGGGTTTGAGCGGACCTTTATATGCTGTTGTCGGAGTTTTAGCAGCATTTCTTCTCATCCTGACTGCCGTATCCTTGTATTTTGCAAACAAAGTTATCAATATCAGGGTTTCAAGCGACAGGGCCATCCTGGATCACATGCGGGAAATGGGTGAAATATCGGGCATAGGGTGGTATGAACAGCTTGAGAAGGAGTCATTTTTCATAAAGTCACCCTTTGGCTACAGCCTGTATGCCGAGTATATACCGGTAAAGGGGCCCTCCGCCGGTACTGTTGTGTTTTCCCACGGTGTCACAGTATCTCATCTCACCTCGGTTAAGTATGCTAGGTTGTTTTATGATATGGGCTACAACTGCCTGATATTTGACCACCGCCGTCATGGCAGCAGCGGAGGCAGGCATACCTCCTACGGGTACTATGAAAAGCATGATCTGAAGGCGGTTGTGGATTGGCTTGAGGAAAACAAGGGCTTCAAGGGCAGGCTGGGCATACACGGTGAGTCCATGGGCTCTGCCATAACACTGCTGTATGCCGGCATGGAGGACAAGGCTGACTTTTATGTGGTCGACTGTCCTTATACCAAGATCCGGGACCAGCTGCTGTATCGCCTGAAGGTCGAATACGGCACCCTCCTATCACCGATAATGGGGATAGTCAGACATATCATCAGGCTCTGGGCAGGCTTTGACATAAACGATGTCGATTGCCTTGAGGCGGTCAAAAATATAGAAAAACCCGTGCTCTTCATCCATGGAGATGCGGACGACTATGTGCCTACGGCCATGGGCATAGCCCTGCATGAAGCAAAGCCTGAGCCCAAGGCTATCTACCTGGCGCCCGGGGCAGGCCATGCCAGGGCATTGGCGACAGATCCTGAAGGCTATAGGAAAGCCCTTGTTGGTTTCCTAGAGGAATATGTGATGCCGGCCACCGGCAGAGCGGCTACATGAAAGGCAGGCGCAGGACGAAAGGAAGCCGTGCCGCAAAAGGCGGAGATCCCGCTGGGAAAGGCAGAAATCCCGCCAGGAAAGGCAGGCGCCGGATCATGAAGGGTAGACGCCGTAATATGAAGGGAAAAGGATTGTTGAGGAAGCTACTGCTTGCGGCAGCTGTTGTGGCTTTTTTGCTGTCGCCCCTCTCATCCATGGCCAGGAGCCTGGCCATTATGGCTCCCTATAGCCTGCTTTGCTACCAGAAAAGCGTACTGAAGCAGGAGGGCATAAGGCTCAGGATCCCGGGTGGCATATCCACCCTGAAAAGCGACTGGTATCCCTTAGTGATCACCTTCAACGATGATGAGGGGATGTCTGGGTATTTGGGCGAGGATGTGCGGTTTACCGTGCTCTACTCCTTTGGCCACTATGACCACTTCAAGGGAAGCTCGGTCTACTATGACCCGATCTCCCCGTATTTCAGCAGCTTTTATGGGGGCTACATAATTAAGCCGGAGGACGGGACAAGGCGGTTTGGCTTCAACAAGGACGGCACGGTAAATACCACAGAGCTGGCAAAGGTGCCGGAATACGACCAGCTTTACCTTGTGCTTTCTTCCCTAGGCTGTCCAGGGGACAAGCTTCTTTTCAAAAGTACCGATGCACTGATAGAATACGATGTGGAATATGCAGGCTTCTCCGGCTGGGTCCGCATCGACTCCAATATCAGGACCAACAGCCCGGTCCATGAATACAAGGAATTCCACCAGGCCTACCTCCAGTACGGCAAGCCCTTCAGCAGGAGTAAGGATAAGGACAGCAGCCCCGAGGATTTTTATATCGTGACCTTGAGGGGAAGGGCCTATGCCAGGTATTTCGAGGAGTTAAAGGCGACCATCGTGCTGTACATCATGGCCCCTTCCTGGACGACTGTTGAAGAATGCGACAGCATGCTTCTGTCCAGGACCAGGATCCAATGGACACAATCAGACGAGGCAGGGCGATAAACCAAAAAGGATCACCTGAGGAGTGGATACCTTTTGCAGGTAAAGGACGATACCAGGGACAATCCATATGCAATGACCAGCTTGTCGGGCGTGGTAGAACGCATCACATTCGTAAACGAGGAGAATGGATTCACAGTCTGCAGGCTAAAAAGCAAGGGCTATCCCGACCTTATAACCGTTGTGGGCAACCTG
>JAKORJ010000186.1 GCA_029777885.1 Bacillota bacterium
CCACGATCCCCGGTCAGAGATCCTGACGGGCCGGGTCAGCCCTGCTGACCTTGTCAGAGAAAGAAGGGCCGAGTCCCTGAGGTCTGAAAATACTCAGCATCAGACAAGTGAAATAAACTCTAAGCTCGACTAAGTTTGACTATAGCGCTGTAGAAAGTGAGAACGAATGAAGAAATACAAAAGCTTTTTGCGCATACGCTTCATAAACGGACTTCAATACAGGGCTGCCGCCTATGCCGGGGTTGCCACCCAATTTGCCTGGGGCTTCATGGAGCTTTTGATGTTTCGCGCATTTTATAAGGCCGACCCATCGGCATTCCCCATGGAGTTTTCCCAGCTTTCCTCGTACATATGGCTGCAGCAGGCCTTTCTAGCCCTGTTTGCGACCTGGTTTTTCGAAAACGATATCTTCGAGGCCATCGCCCGCGGGAATGTCGCCTATGAGCTGGTCCGCCCAATGAACCTCTACAGCATGTGGTTTGTCAAGAATGTTGCCAACCGCCTGTCCTGGGCAACCTTAAGGTGTATGCCCATACTCCTGGTGGCCTTCTTCTTGCCCAGGCCCTACAACATATCCCTGCCGGACAGCCTGGTGTCCTTCCTTGCATTCCTGGTGTCGATGGGGCTTGGCACATTTGTAGTGGTGGCCTTTTGCATGCTGGTGTACATAACGACCTTTTATACCCTTTCTCCCCTGGGAGTCAGGATCCTATCCATCTCCCTGGTCGACTTCCTGTCAGGCTCCCTCATCCCCCTGCCCTTCCTGCCGGATGGGATCAGGTCGGTCGTTGAGCTCCTGCCCTGTGCTTCCATGCAAAATGTCCCCTTGCGCATATACAGCGGCAATATAGCGGGTAGTGATGCTGGCCTGGGCATTGCCCTGCAGGCTTTCTGGCTTATAGCCCTGGTCGCTCTCGGTAGGCTGGCCATGACCAGGGCGCTCAAAAAAGTCGTGGTGCAGGGAGGTTGAACGGTTTGAAGCTATACCTTAAATACTTCACTATCCACTTAAAAAGCCAGCTGCAATATAAAACCTCATTCATCCTGACCATGCTCGGCCAGTTCCTGATCTCCTTTTCCGCCTTTCTGACCATATACTTCATGTTCAGCCGGTTCCATACCGTGGAAGGTTTTTCCTACAGTGAGGTCCTCCTATGCTTTGCGATCGTGCTGACAGCCTTTGCCGTGGCCGAATGCTTCGCCAGGGGTTTCGATACCTTTGCAGCGATGATAGGCAACGGCGAGTTTGATCG
>JAKORJ010000187.1 GCA_029777885.1 Bacillota bacterium
GCCCGGTAAAGTATATAAATATTGCGGCCTTGACCCAAACCAACTCGATCTTCCATACCTACAGCAGCCTCAACTTGCTCAGCTTCCCGGTAAACCTGGTAACAGCCAGCGCTATATCCATGATAATGCTATCAGCATTTTTCATGGTGCTTGCGGTCAGGTGCACAATAACTCAAAAGAATGTTATTTGGTCTCCATACAAGGTTCCTGCTCTGCTTCACAGGCTAAACCCCTTCAAGGGGCGTTCGGTAAGCCTGTTCACTCAGGAGCTTTACAAGAGCTTTATAGCCAATAAAGCATTGATAGTGCTCCTGGTACTGGCAGTTTACCAGTATCACGCATTCACAACCTTCACTGCTGTCTATAATGAGGATGACCGATATTACAAAAAGTACGCAGACCGGCTGAACGGACCATTAACACAGGAAACTTATGATTTTCTGAAGCAGGAGCAAAACCGTTTTGATGAGCTGTATGCAGCCATGTCGACTCTGTCGGAAAAATATAATGCCGGAGAGATTACAGATATACAAATGACCATGTCCTACATGTCCATTCAGCAGTCCCTGGCACCCCAGGGTGCATTTGAGCGGCTTAAGTCCCAGGTTAAATATATTGAAGAGCAAAACCCAGAAGCTCAAATAGTATATGATGGCGGCTACAATCAGCTGTTTGCAGGGAAAGGCTACCGCAGCGACATGAATACGGTGCTGCTGACCATGCTGTTTTTGATTCTTATGATTTCACCGATGTACAATGCAGGCAAGGCTTCCAGTTTGATAATATCAGCATCGAGGAACGGACACGGCAAGCTTTTCAAGGTGCGGTGCCTGGTCAGCCTGATGATTGCTGCCTTAGTCTTCATCCTCACCAATGTACCATTTTTCATAAATGTCATGCAGGAGTACGGAGTAAGCAACCTGCCGGCACCAGTCCAGAGCATAGACCTCCTGCGAGGCTTAAACGCAGACATGACACTGCTTGATTACCTGATACTGGTCTATGGTACGAGGCTGTTCTTTACCCTGCTGGTTTCTGTGCTTATGCTGATTACATCCAGTCTGCTGAAGAACA
>JAKORJ010000188.1 GCA_029777885.1 Bacillota bacterium
AATACTGGTGCTCTTCATAGCCACGATGTTCAACTGGGAGGAACCCCTGCTTCCCATACACATATTGTGGGTCAACCTGGTGACGGACAGCCTGCCTGCCCTGGCCCTGGGGGTGGACCCGCCTGAGGAAGGGATCATGGACAGAAAGCCCAGGTCGCCAAAGGGCCGCGTATTTGACAAGGGCATGGTCTCAAGGATAATCTACCAGGGACTTATGATCGGCGCCTTGACCCTGGCTGCCTTCTGGCTGGGCCATAACGGAAGTTCTGCTGCCGGCCTTGGGAGGGAAGAGGGCATAGCTGCAGGCAGGACCATGGCCTTTGCAGTCCTTGCCCTAAGCCAGCTGGTCCATGCATTCAACGTCCGTTCAAACCGTTATTCGATATTCAAGGCAGGCCTGTTCGGAAACCGCAGCCTGGTCGGGGCGGCAGCTCTATCCACAGCCCTGCAGCTTGGCGTTATATTGATCCCGCCCCTGGCCAGGGTATTCAAGGTTGCCTCCTTGAGCGCCGGAGAGTGGATCACCGTACTGGTCCTGTCCCTGGCCCCGATCCCAATAGTCGAGCTTGCGAAGGCCTTAGGGCTCAACACGGCAGGGGATGAAGCACGGGAAAAGCAGCATTAGCATAGCCTGACTGAAAGACTGCAGCATGGGTATAAAGCCCATGCTGTTTTTCTTGTCCAAATACAGTTAATAATTATTTAATACAGTTTTAACGGATTAGTCATGTTTTATATTTGTATATACACTTATTGATGGTATAATCAGTTAAGGCTACTAAAAATCATAGGACAATACAAGGGACAGCGCAGGCATACGTGCAAGCTCATGCGGAAGGAGATTTTGGATGAAGAGGGTTAGGCTTATTGCTGCTCTGTGCATTTCCATGCTGATCCTGACAGCATTCCCCGCCAGGGCAGACGCAGCAGACATCATGACCCGGATAGAGGTCGGGTTTAACAACGCATACAAGATGGAAAACTGGACCCCTGTCAGGGTCAGG
>JAKORJ010000189.1 GCA_029777885.1 Bacillota bacterium
AGCTTCAATTTATCAAATGGACTTGCTAAATCCTGCATCAGAGTGTAATATGATAGTATAAAGAACAAGGAGGTTTTTGTTATGGCACAGGTTAGCAAAGAGATGACCATTGCTCAGGTTTTAGAGATAGATCGCGGCACAGCTCCCATTTTCATGGAGTTCGGTTTGCACTGCCTGGGCTGCCCGGCAGCTACAGGTGAAAGCATTGTCGAAGCGGCCGCAGTTCACGGCATTGATGCTGATGCTTTGGTAGAGGCTTTGAACGACTATCTGAAGGACAAATAAGCTTGATTCAAGCCAAAAAGCTCTTCCGGCATCGGAAGGGCTTTTTTGATGTAGAAATACAACAGCGCGCAGAGGTCTGAGGGTAAGCCGAAAAAGCAGGATTATCTGTGGATAATGTGGATATAAATGTTAATAAATAAGGTATATTCCTAATATGTCGAAGATATTTGAACGGTTTTGTGGATATTTATATTAAATATTCGGCTTTTTTCATGTTGAAATGAAATGCCGTTTCTGATATTATCCTTTGGGTGCTTTGCTCAATCAGCAGACGGGAGGGTATCTCAGTGTTCAAGGATCGGTATGATGTTGTCATTATCGGCGCGGGCCCTGCGGGCATTTTCACCGCCATTGAGCTGTCCAGGCTCCAGAGCGGGTTGTCTGTATTAATCGTTGACAAGGGAAGAGAAATCAGCAAGCGGGTATGCCCTGCCCGGGAGACCGGCAAGTGCATGAACTGCCGGCCCTGCGCTATCGTCAGCGGCTGGTCCGGCGCAGGGGCATTTAGTGACGGCAAGCTGTCCCTGAGCCCTGAAGTCGGCGGCCGAATCCTCGACTACATGGATCATTCCGAGGCGGTCGAGCTAATAAAATATACCGACAGCATCTATCTGAGCTTTGGCGCGGATGCAGAGGTGCACGGCCTCAACACGGCCAGGGTCGAGGAGATCAAGTACGAGGCGATGAAGCACAACATCCAGCTCATACCCTGTGGCGTACGCCACCTGGGCACTGAAAAGGCATTCAAGCTGCTAAAGCGCATGTATGAATACCTCATGAACGAAACCAATACTGAGTTCAGCGAACTGACCGAAGCAAAGGACATCATCGTCGAAGACGGCCGGGTAACGGGCATTGTCCTTGAAAAGCGAGGCTGCGAGCCAAGGACAGTGAAGTGCAGGTACCTTGTGCTGGCACCGGGGCGTGACGGGGCTGAATGGCTCTCCGACCAGGCAAAAAAAGTCGGGATCACTACATTCAATAATGAAGTGGATATCGGCCTCCGGGTCGAAGTGCCCAATGCGGTGATGGACCACTTGACAAAGGATCTGTATGAAGCAAAGCTGGTTTATTATTCCGATACCTTTGAAAACAAGGTGAGGACCTTCTGCATGAACCCCGGCGGGGTCGTGTCCGAGGAGCATTATGACGGCAGGATAGCCGTGGTGAACGGGCACAGCTATGCTGACAGCAGCCTGAAGACCGACAATACGAACTTTGCGGTCCTTGTTTCCACCAGGTTTACAGAGCCCTTCAACCAGCCCATAGAATACGGCAAATATGTGGCCCAGTTAGGGAATATGCTGACCGGCGGCGGGATCATGATACAGCGCCTGGGCGACCTTTTGATGGGCAGGAGGACCGATGCCAGCCGCCTCAGGAAGTCTGTCACTAAGCCGACCCTGACCAGCGCTGTGCCGGGCGATCTTAGCTATGTGCTGCCCCAAAGGTATCTGACCTCGATCGTGGAAGCCCTCAAAGCCTTTGACAAGCTGGCACCGGGGCTGTACAGCAGGGATACGCTCCTCTATGGCGTCGAGGTCAAGTTCTACAGCAGCAAGGTGCAGGTGAACAACAGGTTTGAGACGGAAGTCAAAAACATGTATGCCATCGGCGACGGGGCAGGCATTACCCGGGGCCTGATGCAGGCATCGGCAACCGGTATATGCGTGGCGCGAAACATACTGGAGAAGTGCGGCGCAGAACGTCATGAAGGGCTTATAGTCCGCTGAACAAAATTGTGTTTGAACCATCAATTACTAGTTGACATATATGCTGAGTTATTGTATTATATAATTCGTTCGCGGCAAAAACGGGAACGATTGTGACCCATTAGCTCAGGAGGTAGAGCACTTGACTTTTAATCAAGGTGTCCGGCGTTCGAATCGCCGATGGGTCACCACCTTTCTGGCCCCTTGGTCAAGTGGTTAAGACATCGCCCTTTCACGGCGGTAACAGGGGTTCGAATCCCCTAGGGGTCACCACTTTTGAAAGTTAGGATTTGGA
>JAKORJ010000190.1 GCA_029777885.1 Bacillota bacterium
CATTGACCGCTGCCAGGGCATTGAGACTCCGCGGATATCCGATATACGGCAGACATTGGGATATTATCCTGATAAGGAATCCCCGGTCGTTACCCACCTTCATGTTTCCGCCCGCGTGAGCAACTAGCTGCGGCTGACATCCTCCCTGGGCCGCTATATAACAGAATGTTATCATTTCCCGCTGTGCCAGGTCAAGTCCCTTCCTCGTATAGTAGTCGCCAAAACAGTTGGCAGCAAGCCATCGGTTGATGTGCACGGTCTCAGCCGGTCCTGATTTGTAGAATTCCTTCATTCCCTCTCCAAATATCTCTACCTGAGCCGCCGTACCGGCTTCCCGTCTCGTCTCCAGGGTCGTCGTCGCCACGGCCGGAAGCGGCAGGCTTATTCCTTTTTGTTCAAATATACTGTCCATTGCTCTGATGAAAGGCAGTACTCTGCCCATGCCCAGATAAGCCGTTGCCTGATAGACGATCTCGCGTATCTCCAAAGGCTCCACCCCAAAGTTCAGTGCTGCTCCCATCATATCCCTGAACAGGTCTATACCCTGGCAGCCGATAAGCGCCGCCAGTATCGCCATAAACCTGGTTTTGTCATCCAGATCGTCCTCTTTCACCACTTCGTCAAAGGCGAAGCTGGCAAATCTCTCCATAAACTCAGGATCGCTCTTCATCAGTTCATCAATGCCCTCCTGAGACATTTTTTCCACATATTTTCTCGCGTTTTCTGTCATTTCCATAGTGTGACCTCCATTTCTTATGTCAAGCATATACCCTGGAGTGCACTACAGGTCAAGACTTATTTGACACGGCTCCTCAGCTCATCGGCCTTTGCCGCCTGCAGATTCCAGTTCTCCCATGTCAGCTTTTTATATTCCAGAGACTCGATCCCGTCCTTTACCTTGCGCTCGCCGGTGAGTACAAAATGCATGCTGGCTTTGTCCCTGGCGTTGTCTGTCCTGGAATATGCCTCGTAGATATACGGCACAGCTCCGCCTGACAAGG
>JAKORJ010000191.1 GCA_029777885.1 Bacillota bacterium
ATAGGTGACCGTCAGACCGGCAAGACTGCCATTGCAATAGATACTATAATCAACCAGAAAGACAAGGATGTATATTGCGTGTATGTTGCCATCGGGCAGAAAGCATCGACCATAGCGCGCATACTGAAGGTGCTGAACGAAACCGGGGCCATGGAATATACGACCGTAGTCCTTGCTACCGCCAGCGATCCTGCGCCGCTGCAGTATATTGCCCCCTATGCAGGATGTGCAATAGCCGAGTACTGGATGTATAAGGGCAAGGACGTCTTGATCATATACGATGACCTGTCCAAGCATGCGGTAGCATACAGGGCCATCAGCCTGCTCTTAAGGCGTCCGCCCGGGCGCGAGGCCTATCCGGGCGACATCTTCTATCTCCATTCAAGGCTTTTGGAGCGTGCTGCCTGCCTGAGCGAGGAATATGGTGGAGGCTCCTTGACGGCCCTCCCGATAATAGAGACGCAGGAAGGGGATATATCAGCCTATATCCCAACCAACGTCATATCCATAACTGACGGACAGATCTACCTGGAAGCCGAGCTGTTCAACGACGGTGTCCGACCCGCGATCAACCCGGGTTTCTCCGTATCGCGCGTAGGAGGCTCAGCTCAGATCCCTGCCATGAAGACCTTGGCCGGGCCCCTGCGGATAGAGTTTGCCCAGTACAAGGAGTTGGCAGTGTTCTCACAGTTTGGCTCTGACCTCAGTGCCGACACCCTGGAACGACTCAAGCATGGAGAACGGATCATGGAAGTCCTGAAGCAACCACAGTACCGTCCTATGCCGGTCGAGGACCAGGTCCTGATCCTCTACGCGTTGAACAACAAGCATCTGGCCAATATAGAGATCGAACGGATCCAGAAGTTCCAAAAGGATCTGATCAGGTATGTGGACCAGCATGCCGATCATATCAAAGCAGAGATAAGAGAAAGCGGGAGGATCACCAGCAAGCTTGTTGAAAGCATAGAAGCAGTGATAAAGCAGGTAAAGGAACAGTACAACTATAGCTAGGAGGAAAAGGTGTCTTCATTAAGAGATATCAGGCAAAGGATCGAAAACATCAGATCCACTGAAAAGATCATAAAGGCCATGTATATGGTTGCCTCCGCAAAGCTGCAAAGGGCAAGGGCACAGCTTGAGGGTGTCCGTCCCATTTATCATGAATTGAAGCGTGTGGTTACAGACATTAGCAGGTATAAAGGCGCTGAGACGCATGCATTTTTTGAAAAGCGAAAAGTGAAGAGCTCCTTGTATGTGATCATAACAAGTGACCGTGGGCTCTCCGGCAGCTACAATGCAAATATCATGTCGAAGGCCCTGGACCATATGAGCCACGGAAAAAAAGAGAAGATTTTCATGATTGGGGCCAAGGGCTACGAGTACTTCAAAAAGAGGAACAAGAACATAATCCGCACGGTGACCAATATAACAGATGCTCATGTATACTACTGGGGCGAAAGGCTTGCAAACTGGATCATAGACCTTTATATGTCCGGTGAAGCAGACGAAGTCTTCATTGCCTATACCCACTTTGAGTCGGTCCTCAACTACATGCCATATGTGGAGCAGGTCCTGCCTTTAGCTATAAATTCAGAAGAGTACGCTTACGAAGATGATATAAAATATGAGCCGGATATCCATGCCTATATTGACCACCTGATTCCCTTATACCTGCACATGAACCTGTTCAGGGCTTTTTCCGAATCACATACCAGTGAGCAGGCAGCCCGAATGGTCAACATGGATTCAGCCGGCAAGAATGCATCCAAACTGATAGAAGAACTCACCCATATGTATAACCGCAGGCGCCAGGCCAACATCACACAAGAGCTGAGCGAAATAGTAGGTAGTGCAAATGTTCTGAGCAAAGGTGAATCTCATGATAGCTGAAAACAAAGGTAGAATAGTACAGATAATGGGCGCAGTGATCGATATAAGATTCGAAGGTGAACTGCCATCCTTGTACAATGC
>JAKORJ010000192.1 GCA_029777885.1 Bacillota bacterium
AGCTACATACTGGCTCTTGATTTCAACAGAACCTGTGGAAGTGTAGCTTGCATCAGCCTTGGATGAAGCAGTGACAGTGTGAGTACCGTTTATCATCTTGGAAGTAGTAGTGATCGTAGCAACTGTCTTGTCAGCATTCCATGCTACTGTACCAGGAACTGCAACGCCGTTCCTTGTAACAGCGAGAGTGATGTCTTCAGTGTCAACAGCCTGGCTGAAAGTAACTTCCAGCGTGTCAACAGCTGTAGCCTTTACGCTTACGATAACCGGTACAGCGGATACGAGACCAGCTTCGATTGCTGCTGCCTGGTCGATGATATCCTTTTCGATCAGAACCTGAGCCAGGGTCTTTTCGCTGTCCTTAACCTTTGCCTTGAGAGCTTCAACAAGAGCTATAGCCAGATCGTTGTTTGTCAGGTTGGTGACGTCTGCGATCTTGGAAAGACCCTTGTCCTTCGCAAAGGTGATAGTGTCAGCCCATTCGAAGTCGACACCCTGCTTGTATCCCAGAGCCTCAAGCATTACCTTGTAGATCATCTGAGCGCTTGCGGGAGAAGTGGGCTCAAACTTGGTTCCGGAAGCGTTTACGCCTATCCAGCCAAGGTCCGGATTTGCCTTGAGGTATGCAAGGGCCTTCTGTCCGCCTTCATACTTAATGTCTGTTGCATCTTCAAAGTTCTCAGTGCCAGCGAAGGCAACAGCTTCATCCTCTAATCCCAGCAACCTGAGATAGATAAGAGCTGCCTGGAACCTTTCCGTACCTTTTGCAAGGTAAGTGTCCGTGACACCAGCGCCGTCGCCCTTGAGCACGCCCAGAGCTTCGCAAATCTGAGCTTCGGTCTTGGTCTCAGCGGCAAATGCAGGAATCATCATTGTAGCAAGCACGCATACTGCGATGACTACTGCAAGTAACTTTTTGAGATTTCTCATACTCTCAAATCCTCCTCGTAATTTTTTTGGGACAGGCCTGTCTTTCGAGCCGGGCTACGCCTCTCCCCTGTTTTATAACCCGACTCGCCTTACCAATTGCTCCAGTAAGGGCAAAACAACACCCTTCTGAATTCAAATTGATTATATCACCGGCATTTTGGCCAGTCAACATATCCATCCCAAGTGTAAAGAAAATGTAACAGATTTGCAACAAAGCAATACTGCACTTTCCGGTCACTTCAATGTATTATGCCTATGGTGAAAAATGCCCGCGATAACGCATCCAATCAGGGTACATCAGCCCCAGATTTTAGCAATATTAATTATACCACCGGTTGGAAAAGGGTTCAATAATAAAAGTACAAGTTCGGCAATAAAACGGGAATAAAAATATAAAAAGAGCCGGCAAGGCCGGCTCCTGCTACGCTGGAATTAAAGAGGCTATTTTGTTTCAAGGTTCCTTTCGGCCATTTCTATAGCCTTTTTGACGATGTTGCCGCAGTCTCTGGAAGAAACGGCGCCCCACCCTTCAGCCTCGACCGTACTGTAGACTCCAAGTTCTTTTGCGATTTCATGCTTCAGCCGCTCTGACATCAAGCTCCTGTGTCTACTCACACTAACGCCTCCTTTTCCCGGATATACCGATCCGCAGCGTGCATGATTATGATTCCCCGCTTTCGCAGAATTTATTAAACTAAAATTCATCCTCATGACCTAAAAGGTTACCATTTATTGGTTATGTTAATATAATATATAAGGGGAGGTCGAGTTATGGCATTGTCAAACAGAGAGCTATTTGCCAGGCTTATCAGGTGCGAAGCCGAGGGTGAGGGCGAAGCAGGCATGAAGGCTGTTGCCACGGTCGTGATGAACAGGGTGCATGTTTCCGGCGGCGAGTACCTGCGCACCGGCCAGGGCAACCTCCGCAGGGTCATAGAGCAGCCGTACCAGTTCACGTGCTTTCTTACCGAGGTGTACGGACAGGTCAACCCGCAGAACGTGTACAATATCCCAGCAGAACAGATCCATTTCGAGGTCGCCGACTGGGCCCTGTCGGGGAAC
>JAKORJ010000193.1 GCA_029777885.1 Bacillota bacterium
AATGCTGTCCGTTAATTCTCTGCAGGAAGGGCATTCATGGATATCTCTTCTCACTTCAAAATGTACATGGATTATTGATCCGTCATCATCATTTTCTATATTTTTTATTATTCCGTCTTTGATTCCAAACAAACTTTGTATATAATTAGAATTAAGCATAAGCAAAACCTCCTGTGAATATTCTTGTTGGTTTATTTACTCGGTAGGTTTTCGCTTATGCTTTTTATTTTTCCTGCTTTCTTACCCCAACATTTATTATAGAACCATTTTTTGTACGCCTCTCATGGGAGTAATTTTGTATATATTAGATCAGCCCAGGGCATGCTCCACACCTGTTTATACTGTCATGTGTCTTAATTTGAGGTATATTATATTAGCTGAATCAATTTTAGGGCACATGCCTGAAAAAAGCCGGATTTTGCCTGGTCATAAATCACTGAATAACTATGAAGAAAGATAAATGTATCTTATAAAATTTGTTCAAAATATGCAAATCACATAGCTAATGCATGCATAAAATCATGCGGCCGGATGTCCTGTGAGCAATATACACAAATTGGGACAACACAAATCCAAACTATAAACATTGTAACCTTGTACTGCGATTGCTTATAATGGTCATGTAGATTCTTATCGAAAGGAAGTTCAGATATGAAGAAAATAGGTGTAGCTATCATTGGCTGTGGTACTATTGCAAACAACGCCCATATCCCGGCATACTTGAAAAACCCGGAGGTGGAAATAGTCTATTTTTGCGATATCCGGCCCGAGCGGGCTGAAGAGGCAGTCCGCCGCTATGGCGTGGGTGAAGCGGTTGTGGATTATCATGACATACTGCATAGCGACAAGGTAGATGCAGTATCGGTATGTACGCCGAACAATGTGCATGCCCAGATAACCATAGACTTTCTAAAGGCAGGAAAAGACGTGCTGTGCGAAAAGCCTGCAGCCCGCACATATGAAGATGCGCTTTTGATGCAAAAGGTCCGGCATGAGACAGGCAGGATACTC
This sequence comes from Bacillota bacterium, assembly GCA_029777885.1. Lineage (GTDB taxonomy): Bacteria > Bacillota > Clostridia > Caldicoprobacterales > DTU083 > JAKORJ01. The sequence goes on from JAKORJ010000193.1 coordinate 1,012, forward strand.
AATATCGGCGTATGCAACAGGTTCAACACCAGCGTCAACAAAATAAAGGATCTCATCGATAGCGGGGAGCTGGGAGAAATCTATCATGTTTATATAAGCTTCCGTGCCCACCGTTCGATCCCCGGGCTGGGCGGAGATTTTACGACGAAGGCAGTAGCCGGAGGCGGAGCGCTTATCGACTGGGGTGTGCACTTCCTGGACATAGTGATGTACTGCTGCGGGGATCCGAAACCGGTCACAGTTTCCGGCCAAGCATTCAGCAAGCTCGGCAGGGACATAAAGGGTTACACCTATACCGATATGTGGGCCGGGCCGCCCAAGCTCGACGGCATATATGATGTAGATGACTCAGTCACTGCGCTTATAAGGACAGAAGGGCCGACGATCACTCTGCACGGTGCATGGGCGCAGAACATCGGCACTGATGAAATGTACATAGATTTCATGGGCGACAAAGCCGGCATACGCCTGCAGTACGGCGCTGGATTCAAGATGTATACAGCTAAAGACGGGGCTCTGCTTGAAATAACCCCAAAATTTACGATGACCAACATGTATGAAAATGAAATAAACAGCTTTATAGAATGCATAAAAACCAGGAACGATAATGTTGCATGCATAGATAATGCAGTAATCACTTCACAGATAATGCAGGCTATCTATGATTCCTCTGAAAAAGCTAGGGAAATAGTATTGAAATAGCTTGCCTGGCAGCATTCGATATAGCTTTGCGGAAAAGAGAGGTTGTCACATGAAAAAGATCGGATTGATAGATTATTACCTAGACCAGTATCATGCAGAAAACTATCCAAACTGGATCCAGGAAGCTTCAAAAGGCGAAATGCAGGTAGCATACGCCTGGGCTAAGATCGACAAGCCCGGTGGAAAGCCAAACAGCCAATGCTGCAAGGAAACCAATGTCGAGCTCTTGGATTCCATCGAGGAGGTCATTAAAAAGAGCGACTGCCTGATAGTGATGTCACCAGATAACCCTGAGATGCATGAGGAGCTCTGCCGCCTGCCTCTGGCCAGCGGTAAGCCTACCTACATAGATAAAACATTTGCTCCTGACCGAGAAACCGCGCTTAGGATTATCCGTATGGCTGAAGAAGGGCATACGCCTTTCTTTTCGACATCAGCCCTGCGCTATGCCCGTGAATATGTGAATCTGGAGAAGGAAGGCATTGAGTTCATCAGCAGCCGCGGCCCCGGATCGTTCGACAATTATGCCATACATCAGATAGAACCGATCATCTGCCTAATGGGTCCTGATCTGGATAAGCTGATGTATACAGGCGTTGGCAGCACTCCTGCTTTCGTGCTGCGCTATAAGGACGGGCGATGCGCTACGATGGCCCAGCTTGGCTGGGAATGCGATTTCGGCCTGGCCATCAATTACAGGGGCGATCATGCTGTCGTTATCCAGGGTGCTTCCGACTTTTATCATCAATTCATACTTAAGCTGGTTGAATTCTTTGATGACGGCATTCCAAAGGTTTCTCCGGAGGAAACCCTGCAGGTCATAACCATTCTTGAATACGGGAAACTGGCCATGACGACACCGGATACCTGGGTGAAGCTCCCCTTATAAAGAAAGAGGCTGATGCAATGAAAAGGTCCGATGCGCTTGGCAAGTACTTTCATTTCGACAATGATTTCTGGGCCAGACCACTGAAATGCGGCTTTTTGGACATTTACCAGATAGGCGAGCTATGCTGTGAACCGGGATTCAAGGTTGAGGAGCACGAACAGAGCGTTTATGAGGTCACGTATGTGATATCCGGATGCGGTTATTCATATGTAAACGGGGACAAAATCAAGATCACCGAGGGGGATGTGATGGTAAACTCGGTGAACCATCGTCATGCAATCGAGGCGGATAAGTCCAGCATATTAAGATATACCTATATGGGATTTCGTTTCAACGGTGAGGCCCGTACTGATGACATAAGTCGGATAAAGGATTTCTATGACAGCGCACCCTATCATTTGGCCAAGGACAAGAACGACATACTGTATCCCTTTATGCATTGCATCGATGAGCTCTACTCAAACAGGGCAAACAGCTTCCATATGATCCGCAGCTATTGTGAACAGATCGTGATCCTGGCAACCAGGGTTTCCGGGGCCGGATATCAGAAGCTGCCGGACCGGAGCATATACCCCGGGGCGGTTAATTCTGCTGTATATTCCGTGATACGATATGTGGAAGACAATATATTCGATATCAAGGGCATACAGGAAATAGCGGATACCCTTGGTTACAACTATACATACCTGTCGCATTTTTTCAAGGACAAAACCGGCATCACCCTGCAGAAATATATCAGCTACAAGAAAATAGAAAGAGCATTGCAATTGCTGAAATACGGGGGAATAAGCGTAACACAGATCAGTTCGCAGCTTGGCTATGAAAGTCCGCAATCCTTTTCGAAGGCATTCCGCCGTGTAATGGGTGTTTCTCCGACACAATACCTTGAATATGAACGCACTAAAGAGGATGGAGACTTTCATATGCCTCCGGATCCTCTTTATAACGTTAATAAAGTAAGGGGGTAATCTCTGTGAGTAAAAAGCGTTTACTGGCATTTGCCACGAGCCTGTTTCTAATGATTGCGCAAATGGCCGTACCTGTAGTAACAACTGCAACAGGAACGGAACTGGCAAATGTACGAAAACCTGTGTTGACAGACGGTGCTCTCGTATATGAAGCGGAACTGCCTTCAGAGAGCGGCGAACAGTACTGGAGTTACAATGCGGATAACAACAACGGCCGGTTCCCATCGTATAGCGGCAACGGGTACTTACAGATGTACGGTGGATATGTCCAGTATAATATCAATGTCCCCATAGCCGGCGAGTATTCCATCCATGTGTCCGGCGCAAACTTGGATCCGTCAGGACAGAAATGGGACAACATCTGGGTCAACAACGGTGAAGAAAGGTTCCTGTACCTGCCGGCTATGCCAGGGTGGCAGGATGTGCAGCCGTCGACTGCCGCCTGGGATGACAACACCTGGAGCTTTGTGTTTACACCCCAGACGTCATTTACCCTAAATGCCGGTGTAAATACGATCAGAATCGCTGTCCATGGCAGCGGCGGGTACCTGTACTATGATAAAATAGCGCTGGTACCTGCTGAAGGCTTTACTCCCGGTGAAGCCATATTTATAGAAATCGACGGACTGCCTGATACTGTTACTATCGACCTAAAAGCAAGGGTTATGGACCTGAAGCAGCGATATGACGCACTTTCACCAGATGAAAAGGCAAAGGTCACCAACTATGATAAACTGGAAGCTGCCCTGAATACAATAGATGAGCTCGAAAATGGACCGGTTCAGCAGCCGGTGGCAAGCGGCAATGATCTGGTCTATGAGGTTGAGGTATCCCTTCTGAATGGTGAGGCGTATCTAAATAGCACTGTCCCGGGCTTCAGCGGGACAGGATATGTGTATATCGCGTCCGGCAGCGTCACGATGCGGATCAATGTGCCCACTGCCGGAAAATACAGGGTCTACGTATCATCAGCTAATGATAACAATGGGGCGCGCTGCGAATACCTGTCCATCAACGGAGGGGCAAACTGGCTGATAGCCACTCCTGATGCAGCAGTTCATACGTGGTTTGAGTCACAGCCGGGAACTGAAAACTGGGTCAGCGGTGTATTGCAACCCTTACCGCCAGCTGACGGGTTTGAATTCAACCAGGGCGTGAATACGATAACTATTAGCGCAAACTGGGGCTATGCCCTGTATGACAAAATAGTTCTGTCGCCTGTATCAAGCGGGGACGAGGGCGGATCTGATACAGAGTCGCCTGTTGAAAAGGTGGAGAACATGATCTCAGCTCTGCCCGATAAGGTCACATCAGATGACAGCAGCAATGTGATACTTGCTTACGCGGCATACCAGCAGCTGACCCAGGACGAAAAAGCCCAGGTATCAAATGTCCTGAAGCTGTTCATAGCAAGGGCAAGGATCAATGCCCTGGCCAGCGATCCTGGGGCCGCAGAAGGTGTCCTGCGTTATGAGCTGGAAGAGGGCATGCTGGAAGGAAATACGGCCTTTGTCCAGGAAAAAACGGTATTTGACAGCTATGGCGGTACCGGATATGTATACCTCTTTGACCAGAAAATGACCCTGGATTTTTATGTGCCGGAAGCCGGTAATTACATTATATATATCGTATCCGGCACTACCGAGGATAATGCGAAATGTGACTATGTATCCGTAAACGGCGGTGAAAAGCTTTTGGTTGCCACACCTGCCGGAAACGTGGGTAAATGGCTTGAATCACAGCCAGGCACGGAATACTGGGAAAACAATATGCTCAAGCCTGTTCCTCCGGCAAACGGATTCGCGCTCAAGGCCGGCAAGAACACGATCGAGATATCAGCAAACTGGGGCTATAATGCATATGATTCCATAATCGTTGTACCAATAAGCAACCCAGCTACCGGCGATAGCCAGGACGGGCTGGCAATGGCTGTCTTACTGGGCCTGGCAAGCATATCCATGCTTGTGTATATGGTCTTAAGGAAAACCGGATCAGTAAAGGCGTGACAAGGAGAATATCCATAATAATAGAGTAATTTGAAAGCAAGGCTTTACCGTACTTGATATCCACGGTACGGTAAAGCCTCTTCCAATATAGGGGGCTGAACATGGCTAAGAAAACTAAAATCATTGCTGCGATATGCATCCTCCTGGCTATATTGACAGTTGCAACGGTATTTGCTATATATCGTCGCACCAGGACCGGGCAGCCAGAAGAGACACCGGGTCCTGAAACGCCCGGACCGACAGAAACGCCTGATCTTGGCCTATATACAGGCTATGATGCCGTAGTGGTCACAAAGGACACACCGGAGGCGGTGCTTGAAGAACTGGCAGGATACGGAATAGAGCCTATCATGTATGAAAAGGGGATGCAGCTTATAGGGCCCGGCGGCATCATACCAGTTCCCAAGTCCGCTGCAGGCTTTAGCATATACCTGTGCGAGGGCACCTATTCCGCGGAAATGGCCGGCTTTATAAGCTTTAGCAAGCCCTATGCATTGAAAATAACGGGAGCAGCCGCCGACAAGACGATCATCGCAGGGGGCAGCCGGATACGCACCAGCAATGCTGCAGCAATTGACATAAGCGGTACTCCGGTATCCCCGGCTAAGGGTATCGTAATAGAAAACCTTACCATAAAGGGCTTCGAGTACGGAATAAGGGTAAACTGCGGTGACAGCATGACCCTGCAGGGGCTGAACATTACTGAAAACCGTTTCATAGGTGTACAGCTTTCCAATACTGTGAACAGCACTATTAAAGACAGCGAAATAAGCCTGAACGGTGATCCAACAGGCACCGATACCGGCTATGGCCTGTCATTATTGCTTGGCAGCAAGGACAACACCGTAACCGGAGTGGTATATAAAAACAATGCGAACAGGAATGCCGTAGATTTTCTTGAGCGCGGAGCGATGGACCTGCCGGAAGGGAACAGCATTTCAATGGAAATGGTCTATGATATTGAACGTAAGGACGTACCGGTCACAGATCCCTTTGAGGAAGCACAAAATGCCAAGCCCTCCGACAAAGCGATTCGTTTTGAGCTGGAGGATGCGATCCTGGATAATATAGGCGCTGTCGTGACCACCAATACCGAAAAGGTAGAGAAGTATTCAGGAAAGGGCTTTGTCTTTCTTTTCAATACGAAGATCACTCTCAAGGTAAACCTGAAGGAAGCAGGACGCTACAGGGTATTCGTCGCAGGCACATCTGATGACGGCAACAACAAATGCGATATAGTCCAGGTCAACGGTGGTGGAAAATACTACACATCCTACCTGGGCAAGAACAAGGGGAAATGGCAGCTCAGCCAGCCAGGTACTGAATACTGGGAAAACGATGAGCTGCATCCGATAGCGCTTGTAGACGGGTTTGAATTCAAGGCCGGTGAGAATGTGATAGAAATAATAGCAAACTGGGGTTATTGTTGCTATGACTACATCATCCTCGACCCGATATCTAAGGGGGATAGCCAATGAAACGTTTGATATGCATCGTATTATGCCTGCTGGTGCTTGCTGCGGCTTTTTCGGCATCAGCAGCAGGACAAAACAACGAATCAGGAGGTAAGCTGCCGGTGTTGTCAGGAATGTTTGTCGCTCCTGAGCTGGTTACAGGGAAAAACTCATGGGATCAGCAGGACTGGGACAGCGTTATGTCCCAGATGAAGGCTGTTGGAATAGATCAGGTCGTGATCCAGTATTCTGTCCAGTACTACAGCGATATAGTAAAAAACCATTATTATGTACCCGGGTTTGAGCAAGCCGGTACAGACAATACAGGCAAGCAGCAGCAGATACCCTTTGCATTGAAGGCTGCTAAAAAGCATGGTGTAAAAATCTGGCTAGGCCTTCATATAGCGGAGGATGCGTGGTTCAGGGCTATGCCTGCAGGCTTCCAGGATCTCAACTTTCTAATAGACAGCGCTGAATATTCAAAAAAGATCTTTGATGATCTATGGAGCCAGTTCAAGGGCGAATATGCCGGTACGATCGCAGGCTGGTACCTGCCCTTTGAGTTCAACAATGTAGACGTTAAGGGCGAAGCAAAGACAAGGCTTATCAATTATTTCTACAAGCCGCTTACCCAGCATATCAAGAGCGTGACCCCCGACAAGCTGATCATGGTTTCGCCTCTTGTGTATGCTTCACTGACAGTGCCTCCAGCAAAGCAGGCAGTAGATGCATGGAAAGACCTACTGTACGATATCTGGGCCAATACACGGGTCGATGTGATAGCACCCCAGGATGGCTGCGGCTGGGAATCCACCATGAAGGAAACACTGGAGCCCTGGTACAAGGCCATGGACGAGGCCAGACGCCAGGCTCAGCCGGTGCGCGATTCAAAGAAGTACGGCCCGGCATTGGCATGGAACAACCCGGAAAGCTACAGCATGAACGGGACAGGCAACATGACAATCAAACGCCTGACGGACAATATGAAGGCAGTAGACAAATATGTTTCAGCCCACGTAAGCTTCAGTCTGCACTCACTGGCCTATCTTCCGGGTGACAAACCCGGGCAAAACAGCCCTGTAAACGAGCTGTACTACCGTGCTTACGAGTATGCAGTAATAAACAACAGGCTGTATACTCCCGGTACTCCCATAGCGGCGCCTGAAAACCTTGAAGCTAAAATCTTAAGTGGGGTGGATGTCCAGCTTTCCTGGGACAGGACAGAGGCTGTCGGTGACCAGATGCCGGTCGCAGGCTATGAAGTATGGCGCAAGAAGGCTGACGAGGATGACAGCCAATTTATAAGGATCAAGGAATTAAGCCAGCCATCCCGGGATGAGAAAAGGGTCATGGTAACGGATTATCAGACAGATCCGGGCACCTCTTATGTCTATGCGGTATATGCCTTTGATGCCACCGGCAACCGGTCCTCAAAGCCTGCTATTATAAATGCTGATATTGATGGATTTGGCATTGCCCTCAACCGCACCTACGGTGCTGATGTAACAGGAACATTGAATTTTACTGTAGACGGTTTCATAAATACATCGGTGAAATTCGGCAGCGCGGCCAAGCTTAAGGATAAGACCATAGGCCAGAGCATGGCCAGGTGGGACAATAACAACAGCTCCTGGACGGGCATCGAAAAAACCAGGCGCGAGGACCTGGGAAGATTCAACCTGAATATCGAAAACAATACGGGCAAAAAGCTGAGCTTTATATACATAAGCATGCTTAACCAGCCTACTTCCGATGTATATCTTCCCGAAAAAATCGATGTGATCGCTGATGGACGCCATATCGCTTCATATTATCCTTACAAGGAATACAGCAGTTCTCCGGTGGGGGCTATATGGATCCCGGTCGATTTAGGCTCCGCTGTCGATGCAAGGAAAATCACGCTTCAGTTTACACAGAAGTTTTACCGGATCATGCTGTCTGAGGTCAGGGTTTACGAGGGCAAGAGTACTTCTGCAGACAACGACGGGTATGTGGAGCCTGTAAGCCTTATTGAAGGCCAGCCGGTCATGATAACAGGATACCCGTCATCCCAGAACTTCAACCCCGACAGCCACTTCGGCGGTGTGACCAATACGGTCATAGATACACAAAAGGGCACGCTTGAAACCAGTTACCTGATCTACAAGGGCAACTATTCGACATACTTGCTGACCCGTGGAGCAGGTAAGGGGCCCCAGATCAGCTGGCATGAGGATACTGGCAATTCCGTATGGTTGAGGCTGTCTAACCTTGGCAGCACCTTTGAGTTGTCGGTGGACCTCAAAGCGCCAAGCACCATAAGGGCCATCGAGACCGAATGGCTGATCGACAGGGACGCAACGGTATTCCTGCCCAACTATATTGAGTTCTACGGGGTGACCACAGACGGTGTAAATGAGCTGATCGGCAAGGCATACCGGCCTTCGGTTGCATTGCTGGATTTCGACAAGGCACCGTCGGAATCAAATACCCATCGGATAGAGACCAAGGCTTACAGGATCATAGTTGACAGCAGCAAGCTGTATGAGAAGATCACGGCCAAGGTATTTGTTCCGTATCCGGCTAACACTTACTTCGTTAAAAATCTTATTGTGCATTGAGAAAGGGTGAGTGATCACATGAAAAAATCAAATGCAAGGATATTGCCACTGATCCTGGGGGTGCTTGTTCTTGTAAGCGCATGCGGAGGCCCGGCGGCACCCGGCGGCAGTCCGAGCCCGACTGCAACCGTTCCTGCCACTTCAGAGCCATCAGCCGAACCGACTCCGTCGGTGATATCGGAAATTAGCGGTACGGTCGTATATGCCGTAAGAGACAATGTGGCCGATCAGACAGAGGACCTGATCGATGTGTTCAACATGATGTATCCAAATATAACCGTTGAGCTTGAAGTGTTCAACGGTGACCTCAACAATACCTTGTCCGCCTGGGCGGCAGCAAAGACAATGCCTGATGTCGTGCTTGGCTGGGACAATCTTTCCTTCTTTGCCCTCCAGGGCTGGCTGTACCCGCTGGATGAGTTTCTGGACAAGGATCCGGAAAAGGAGTATATTCACAAAACATCCCTGGAGTACTTCAAGTATGAGGGCAAAACGTATGCGGTACCGGCATGGCTGCAGTTTTCCACGATCGTCGTCAACCTGGACCTGTTGGAAGTTTTGAACATGGATGCTCCTGATTATGACTGGACGATCGATGAGTTTGTAGCTATGGCAAAGAAAGCGACCACAAACCAGTATTCAGGCATAAATCACGTTGAATCCCTTGACCAGTATCTGATGCAGCAACTCTTGAAAACTGAGCATCAATGGGGATATGACCCGGAGACAAAGAAGTTCAACCTGACCGGCGGTGAATTTACGCAAGCTGTAGCGATAATAAATGACCTTCTGGCTTACCCGCAGCTGGTAGCTGATGCTATGCGGAACAATGATATTGTCAGCGCAGGCGGCCAGGATGACTATGCAAAGAAGTTCGGGTCAGGAGCTGACGGGCTTTCCGACGGGAGGATCCTTTTTGCCAACCAGAGCACATGGGATGACGAGTGGATGAATGCCCAGTTCAAGTTCAAATGGGACTATTATCCGATCCCGGCTCCTTCCAGGGAGGACTCCAAGCAGATCGTCCATGCAGATTATGGCATCATGCTGTCAACAGCAAAGGATCCTGAAGCGGCTTATGAGCTGCTGAAGTTCTTCACATTCGGCAAGGACGGGCTGCTGGCCAGGATGAAGCAGCAGGAAACGGGCAATTTCATAAACAACAGGTTTACGATACCCCCGAACTCCCATCCTGAGGTGGCTGAGAAGTTCAATGCCTCCCCAAATGTGCCCGATGGTATAAAGTACATGTATAATAACATGGACAAATCTGTGAAGGGCGATTTCAGCAAGGTCCTGCCCGATTACTGGAAGGTGGTCAATGATAATATATGGCAGGCTAAAGACCGTATCTCCAAGGGTGAGGATCCGGCAGCAGTCGCAAAAGAAGTCGAACAAAAAATCAACGAGCAGTTTGCCGAAACATATAAGATATTTTCAGAACAGATAAAAAAGATCCAGGAAGAGTTTGAGTCTTCCAGAGAATAAATCAGCTGATCAATAGCATTACTCTGATTCATAGAAGGGAATGGGTACTTAAGGTGAAAGCAAGGAAACTGTTTGCACTGGGCATGGCTCTTTTGTTGGCCCTATGTGTTGTAGCATGCCCAAATGCCGCTGCTTCTGTAAATGCTGATGCAACCATTAATGAAGCTGCTCCATATAGCTGGACGGTAGTGGACGAAAGCATGGTAGCATACACAGTTGAAAACGAGGATGGCAGCCCGATGAAGCTTCTCCCCGGAAAGCCTGTCAGCCTGGATATACTTGTACCGGAAAGCGGATCATATCACTTGTTCCTTGAGTACCGTTCCCTCTCTGATATCGTATTGAAGAGCACGATGACCGTTGAGCTGGGAGATGCAGCCACACGCGTGGAGTTGTTTTCCTTATGGAAGGATGTATCCAAGGATTACCGGAAAGACCGGTTCGGCAATGAGCTGCCGGCTGAGCAGGAGGTCAGTGACGGAGTAGTTGCTGACTATGTAAAGGACCAGGCAGACGTATCGCAGCGGCCGTTTGTGTTTAAGCTGCCTGCAGGCGCCAGCAGACTGGTGCTGACCAGTGAAGATACGGAGCTGGACTTGTACAGCGTGAAGCTTGTCAGGCGGGAAGATCCGCCTTCCTATGGTGAATACGCCGCCGATAAAGCTGCCCTGCCCCAGGGTACGGAGCTTATAGTCATTGAGGGGGAGGATTACCGGTTAAAATCCGATTCCTATATCAGGGCAGGAGCCGAGCGCAATCCTGCTTTATATCCTTACGATTACAGGGTAAAACGGCTCAATGTCCTGGATGGCTATTCCTTCTCCAGGGCGGGCCAGAAGGTCTTGTACAGCTTCAAAGTCAAGGAACCCGGGATATACTGCATCAGCTTCCGTTATGCGCAGAACTACAAGGAGGGAGTGCCGGTCTACTGCAATGTCCGGATAGATGGCCACGAACTCTTCGATGAGATGCGCAGCGTGCCCTTCCCCTATACCGGCGTCAGGTATGCCAATAAGACAATCGGTACAGGCAATGGATATGCCGGTATTTACCTTGAGAAAGGGCACCATACCCTGACCCTCGAGCTGGATGGCACCCCGGTCGCTCCTTATATAAAAAGACTGAGGGAAATACTTGCGGATATCAATGGAATCGGTCTGGATATCCTGAAAATAGCAGGGCGCAATGCCAGTGTGCACAGGACATGGGATGTGGGAAGCTACCTCCCTGGCGTCATTGACCAGCTAGAAGGCTATAGGGAGGAGCTTTTGGATATTTACTCTCAGATAGGCAGGCTGCAGGACGGACGCCCGGCCGCGGCGCTGAACCTCAAGCTCGCGGCTGACAATCTGGGCAAGCTCCTTAAAAACCCAAGCAAGCTGCCGGGCAGGCTCTCGCTTTTGAGCGAAGGCTCCGGATCGGTGGCCCAGATGCTTGCCGATCTGGTAGACCGGCTGACATATCAGAACCTGTCTGTTGACCGCATATATGTACATGGAGCCGGAAAGACGCTGCCCAAGGCTGAAGCAGGGCTTTTTACCAGGCTTGCGGACGGCATCAGGCGTTTTTTCCATGCCTTGTTCTCTGGGGAAAGACAGGAGGACCATGACGGAAAGGTGCTGAAGGTATGGGTGAATCGGCCGATACATTATGTAGAGATTATGCAGGCCATGGCCGACGCTTCATATACTTCGGAAAAAGGCATCAATGTCAGATTTTCCGTAATGCCCAGTGAACAGAAAATAATACTGGCGAATGCAACCGACTCAGCCCCTGATGCAGTATTGGGGGTCGGAGCCGGTCTCCCCTTTGACCTTGGGATCAGGGGAGCTGTGGCAGACCTTATGCAATTCGAGGATTTCCCTTCATACATACAGAAGGAGTACAACATACAGTCCCTGGTGCCCTATGTGTACGGCGGCAAGGTGTTTGGAGCAACGGAAACCCAGGAATTCTATGTGCTGATGATGCGGACCGACATCATGGACAAGCTGAACCTAGAGGTGCCCAGGACCTGGGATGATGTGGCCGATATGATGCCGATACTGCAAAGACACTCCATGAACTTTTACCTGCAGCTTTCAGGCTATAGCGGGACCAAGCCCCTGTATACCACCGTGCCCTTCATACAGCAGGCAAACGGCAGCCTGTACAGCAGTGACGGCCTTGCCACTGCGATCAACTCGCCGGAGTCTTTAAGAGGGTTCGAGGCACTGACGGATCTATACAGGATATATAGTGTAACTCCTGTAGTATCAAGCTTTTACAACAGCTTTCGTTACGGGCAGATACCTATAGGGATAGCTTCTTTTACAGATTATGTGAAAATTCGCAGCGCTGCCCCTGAAATTGCGGGTAATTGGGCGATAGCGCCCGCCCCGGGATTCATTGGCAAGGACGGAGAGATCAGAAACGGTACAACCGGTGCTGCTACTGCCTGCATCATTATGGAGCAGTCCGACATGAAGGAAGAGGCATGGGACTTCCTAAAGTGGTGGCTGTCATCCGAGGTGCAGATAAAATTCGGCAATACCCTGCAGACCACTTATGGACCGGATTACCTGTGGAACAGCGCAAATATTGAGGCTTTTAAACAGCTGTCTTTCCCTGATGAGGACAAAGCAGTGATCCTGGACCAATGGGGACACATGGAGGAGATATACCGTCATCCGGCCTTATACGCAATAGAACGGGAGCTCAGCAACGCCTGGACCGATGTTGTGTTGAATGGCGTTCCGGTGCGTATAGCCCTCGATGATGCCGCCCTGGAGATAAACAGGGAATTTGCGCGGAAGCTTGTGGAGTTCGGATACATGGAAAGAGATGGTACGGTGAAGAAAACATATGATCTCAAATCCATAGAAGAGATCATAAATGGGGTGAGGCCATGAAGAGCATAAGAGGACTGGCGGACCGTTATTCACATTGGGTACTGCTGATGCCCTTTCTGGTGTTTTTTACACTTTTTATACTTCTGCCGGTCATATTTGCCGTGCTCCTTTCCTTTACCCGCTATGATTCCATTCAGAGCCCGGTTTTTGTAGGCCTGCAGAATTACCTTGACATATTTACACATGATACAGTGTTTATGCAGAAGGTATTGCCGAATACGGCGACCTACGCCCTTATAGTCGGACCCGGAGGCTATATACTGTCATTCCTCCTGGCCTGGGTCATAGCTCAGATGCCTCGCATACCCCGTACGGTGCTGGCTATCGTGCTGTATTCGCCTTCGCTTCTCGGATCGGTTGCCCTGTCAACTATATGGGGAGTCCTGTTCTCGGGGGACAGGATGGGGTACCTGAACAATATACTGTATTCGCTGGGCTTGATAAATGAACCGGTTGCCTGGCTTACGTCTGCACAGACCCTGCTGCCCATAATGATCTTTGTCGGCCTGTGGTCCAGCATGGGGGTGGGCTTCCTTGCTATGCTGGCAGGCATACTCAATGTAAATGCCGAGCTTTATGAAGCTGCTTACCTGGACGGGGTAAAAAACAGGATACAGGAGATCTATTATGTAACGATCCCGCTCATAAGGCCCCAGATGCTGTTCGGGGCGATAATGGCACTGGTAAATACCTTTAATTCTCCAGGACTGGGCGTTGCATTGTCAGGCTCTAATCCAACCCCGGACTATGCAGGCCAGCTCATAGTCAATCATATGGATGATTATGGATTCCTGAGGTATGAGATGGGCTATGCTGCAGCCTTGTCGGTGGTACTGCTGACCTTTGTGTGGATAATGTCTAAGGCGGCTTATCGTATGTTCGAAGACAGGGACTAAGGGAGGGATGATCATGAAATGCTGCATTAAAATCGGACCGGAACGTTTTCATGCCGACCAGATCAAATTCTTTATAATGATTTCTCCCTTTGCAGCCGTGATGCTGCTTCCCATCATATATGTCGTATTTCATGCCTTCAAACCGGTGGATGAGCTCTTTGCATTTCCGCCCAGGTTTATCACCCTGCGGCCTTCGCTTGAAAATTTCACCCGCCTTCTCCATACAGCGAATTCCTCCAACTATCCGGCAGCCCTGTATATTTTCAACAGCATCCTATCAACCCTGCTGACCGTTGTCGCAACCCTGTTGATCAGCGCTTCGGCGGGCTATGTGCTGTCCAAGAAGGAGTTTAAAGGAAAAAGGCTGATCATGAATATGAACCAGGCTGCCCTTATGTTCGTGCCGGTAGCTGTTGCCGTACCAAGGTACATGATAATAAAAGGTCTGGGCCTGATGGACAGCTTTTTGTCTCACATTTTTCCCTTGCTGGCCATGCCTGTAGGCTTATTTTTGGTCAAGCAGTTCATTGACCAGGTCCCGTCATCATTGCTTGAGGCAGCCAGGATAGACGGCTGTTCGGATTATGGGGTGCTGTTTCGTATAGTCATGCCGATCATCAAGCCGGCATTGGCCACCGTAGCGATCCTGTCCTTTCAGTCTGCCTGGAACAGCGTTGAGGCTTCCCAGATGTTCATAGAAAATGAAAAACTGAAGACCTTTGCATATTACATGACAACGGTGACATCTCCCTCGGGCAGCTCTGTAGCAGGCCAGGGGATGGCAGCAGCTGCCGTCCTGATAATGGTAGTGCCAAATATTATACTGTTCATCATTATGCAGTCCCGGGTAATGAATACGGTTGCCCATTCAGGGATCAAATAGGGGGTGGGGACATGTTTACTGCAAAGCGCCTGTTTATAATGCCTATTTGTGCCATCCTGCTTGCCTGCCTGGCAGTAAATACAGCTGCCGCCCGTATCCCTCAAACCGGCAATTCAACCTCGATCACATACACATTATCATCCGACGGCAGCTGGTTGCGTACCCAGGATGCCTATCTGCCGGGCGAGATCCTGTTCCAGGATGACCCCCTGTGGCAGCCTGAGGATGTGTATGTATATGGCAATTGCCTGTATATTGCTGCCGCAGGCAACGGCTATGTCGTTGCATATGACCTTGATACCAGGAAGACAAGGATATATGGAGAGGGGACCCTCAATACTCCCACAGGCATATATGTGACCGGCCGGCAGGAGCTTTATGTGGCTGACTCGGGCTTTTCCAAGGTATTTGTGTTTGACGCTGAAGGCAAACTGCTTAGTGAATACGACAGGCCTGATGAAATGACATTTGGCGCCCAGGCACAATTTAAGCCTAAAAAGCTTGTGGTTGATGAGTCAGGCGTCATGTCCATCGTTTCCGAGGGCTCTTATGACGGGGTGATCCAGCTTGGAGCAGAGGGTGAATTTCTGGGATACTTCGGATATAACTCGGTGCCAATGACCCTGCTTGAGCTGCTGCAGGACCGCTTTTTTACAGAAGAGCAGAAAAAACAGCTGTTCAACAGAATACCCCTGACCTTTTACAATCTCGCGTCCGATCCGGATGGTATTATATACACCATAACCCAAAGTGCTGTCGGTAATGCAATAAAAAAGCACAATATATCAGGTGTCAACATAATAAAGCATCAGATGATCGATGAAAAAAACTTCACTGACATTGCGGTAGGGCCGACAGGACAGATCTATGCTGTGACACAGACAGGCCTGATATTTGAATATGACAATGACGGCAACCTCCTGTTCTCATTTGGCGGACAGGCTATATCCAGCGAACGCAGCGGCCTGCTCACAATAGCATCAGGTATAGCTGTCGATGATGAATATAACCTCTATGTGCTCGACAAGGAAAGAGGGCTGGTCCACACCTATGTGCCAACTGCTTTTGCAAATCTGGCCCATGAGGCGATCAATGAATATCGCCAGGGTAGTTATACATCCAGCAGGGACAAGCTGAATATGCTGCTTATGCTGGCAGGCAATGCCCGGTTTATTTACTATTACCTGGGCAAAAACGAGCTCCAGCTGAGAAACCACCAGGCAGCTGCAGTGTTCTTCAGACAAGCCGGCGACCGCAGCGGATATTCGGAAGCCTTCTGGGAGATCAGAAACGATGTCATTAACGCCGTATTGCCGTGGATGTTTGCCGTATTTTTGGCAACAGTCCTGTTCAACCTTGTCCGTCGGTTGTGGAAAGGAAAACAGGCAGCACATCAAGGAACGCGGTTCCTTGTGAAAAGCCGTATCCTCAGTGACCTTATGTTCGGATTCAATGTACTAAGGCATCCCATAGACAGCTTTTACGAGGTCAAGACCGGGGCACGTGGGAGCATATGGTCAGCAGTGATACTATACCTCCTGGCTTTCGGGGCTTTTGCCTTTGACTACCTGGGCAGGGGCTTTGCTTACAGCCTTAGGACGACAGAAAACACCTCGCCCCTTTACGTCATACTTTTGTTCTTCCTGCCGGTTGCCCTGTTTATCATTTGCAGCTATATGGTCAGCGAACTGCATGACGGAAAGGGATGGTTCATGACCGTATTTATAGGAATGTCATATGCCCTGGTGCCCTGGATATGTTTTCTTCCTGCGGTAACGGTGATGACCCACGTCCTTGCCCTGAACGAATCCTTTCTGATCACATTTTCAAGCCTGCTCGTATATGCCTGGACGACAGTGCTTGTGATACTGGCTATCCGTGAGATCCATGAATATGAGCTGCACCAGGTGCTGGGCAACATCATGCTGACGTTTTTTATGATGGTAGTGGTAATATTTGCATTTTCTATCATAGGGATGTTCTGGGATAAGGCCATAGAAATAGCCTCATCAATCACAAGAGAGGTGAAGTATCGTGTCGGGCATTAGAGCAATAAAGCTATCCGTGATTGCGGGGCTGATACCGGCCTTGCTGCTGATATCAGGCTGCAGCTATTCATTGCAGCAGGATACAGGCTTGTCAGCAGGGATGCTTGTGAGCGGCAGTCTTGAACTAAGCTCCAGCCGCCATACCAAGCCGGAGCCTGCTTCGGAAGAGATTCCGGGGTTGAGCCTGGACGGGTTTGAAAAGAAACTGGAAAACGAACGATTTGAGCTATACTTCCGGGGCGAGACCGGGGCTATCAGGCTGAAGGATAAACGCAGCGGCTATGTATGGGGATCGATAGCTGAAGATAAGCCTTTCAATCTGAACAGGACCTGGTCAGCAATAGCCAATTCTGTCATAGCTATAGATGTATATGATGTCAACGGGGCGCTGAAAACCCTTGGCGCAGGAAAAGACGGGTTGATCCTGTCCGTTCATGGAAACAGGATCGAGGCAAAAGTGCATTGGCCTGAACAGCAGATAGAATTGAAATTTGAAATGGAGCTGACAGCAGAAGGGCTCAGGCTCAGGCTGGATGATGAGTCCATACGTGAAATAGGGGAATTTAGCCTGGGTGCCGTTTATTTCCTTCCCTTTTTCGGTTCAACGATAGGGGATGAAAAGCAAGGCTATATTTTTGTTCCAGACGGCTGCGGCGCGCTCATCCGCTTTACAAAGCCAAGGGGATACCTGCAGGGCTTTTCAAAGAGAGTGTATGGCAACGACTTTGGGATAGACAGCCTGTCTGCTATAGAAGACCTGGGGGCAAACCGTGTAAATGCCTTTGCCATGGATGAGGAAACCGTTTCTTTGCCAGTGTTCGGCGTCGTGCATGGCACAAAGCAGAACGCATTTCTGGCTGTAATCGAGCAGGGTGAATCCTATGCAGAGATACAGGCTAATCCCGCAGGCATTACAACGGACTACAACAGGGTGACCGCCAGGTTTGTGTACCGTCAGAAATATGAACAGCCGGTAAGCAAGGCAGGCGCCGGCGTCCAGGTGCTGCAGAAAAACAGAAATGAGGTCAATCCGGTTATAAGCTACTGCTTTTTGACCGGCGAAAACGCGGATTATGTCGGTATGGCCAAGGCATACCGCAGGTATCTTGTTGACAAGGGGATCTTGGAGAAACAGCAGCCTAAGGATGGAGATATTGCTTTAAGGCTCGATTTCCTTGCCGCGGATATCAAAAAGGAGTTCATTGGGACTTCAGTGCTGAAGATAACAGGCATTGATGAAATAGAGCAACTGGTAAGGAAGCTTCATGACATGGGGATCACCAACCTGGAGGTCTCCTTGTCCGGATGGCAGGATGGCGGGCTAAACGGTCACAGGAAGACCCGGATTAGTACTGATACAGTCTATGGCGGGATATCGAGCCTGGGCGACCTCAAGCAGCTGGTTGGACCCGACGGCAAGCTCAGCCTGTACCTAAGTCCGTTTACCGCCCTGAAGGAACAGCTCGATCTAAGGAGCGAGGCTGCGATAACAGTATCGCAAAATGTAGTTAAAATTAAAACCGATGATGAGTCTTACCCCTACCTTTATTTCGTAAAGACCAGCAAGGCGCTGGATACGCTTGAAAACCAGGTATCTGCGATGGCAGCGGCCGGCTATGCCAATTGGGTATTGGATGATGTCGGATATCTCTTATACGGCGAGTATCTGCAGAACAAGACTATTTCCCGGGAAGAGGCCCGGCTGTTGGTGCAGCAGGCAGTGGCCGATCTAGCGTGCAGGTACGGCAGGTTGGAAATTGTCCGTCCCAATCAGTACCTGCTTGAATATACCGATGCCTACCTGTCAGCGCCTATAGTCAGCAGTCAGCTGTTGTTTGAGACCGATACAGTCCCCTTTCTGCAGATAGTGCTATCGGGCTATATAACGATGTATGCTCCCTACACTAATCTAAGCCTGTATTCCCGAGCTGACATCCTCAGGCAGATAGATTACAACATGCTTCCCTCATTCCTGCTTACAGGGAAGACCAATTATGAGCTAAAACGTACGGCTTCAGCTCATATCCAATCCTCATGGATAGAACACTGGGATGAGTATATTGTTGAAGTCTATGAAATGATGAATGAAATCATGTCAAAGATAAGGGGACAGGCATTCGTAGACAGGATCGTGCTTGAAACCGGCCTTGTAAAAAATATATATGAATCAGGTACAGTATATATCAACTACAATTCAACTGACAAACAGGCCGACGGGCTGTCTATCCCGGCTATGTCAGCGATTTATGCGGAAGGCAGGAAGTGATGAGAGAGATGAGCCATTTTAGGTCAAACCTGTTATCTAGGAGACAGAAGAAAGCTGCAGCCGGAGCCAAATGTTCAACCGATGAAGTCAGAAGGCCATGGCTCAGCAGTATGCAGGCAAAAGAGGCTGTGAGCGGCTACTTGTTTTTCTTGCCCTGGCTGGCAGGCTTTCTGATATTTACGATCTATCCTTTTGTATACTCGGTTCTGCTGAGCTTCAGTGAGGTCATCCTTTCTCCTGCCGGGATCAAAAGGTCGTTCATAGGTCTTAAATGGTATCGTGAAGCCCTGACTGCGGATGCGACCTATCCTGTAAGCCTGTTGGATACGCTGAGATTTATAGTGCTATCCACACCCATGATCACAGTTGCTGCATTGCTGCTTGCCTTGCTGCTCAACGGCAGGTTCAGGGGCAGGACTTTTTTCCGGGCGGTATTTTTCTTTCCGGTGATCATAATAAGCGGGCCTGTGATAGCAGAGCTATTAAGCACCAAGGCTGCTGTTGTGATAAATCCGTCGGATTATGCTGTTTATGAGTTTGTCCGGACCCTGCCAGGGTTCCTGTCGATGCCCCTCCTTTATATATTTGACAATATTGTGCTGATACTATGGTTTTCCGGAGTACAAGTCATTATTTTCCTGGCTGGCATCCAAAAAATCGGACAGCCTATCCGGGAGGCAGCATCCATCGACGGTGCTTCAGCATGGCAGATGTTCTGGAAGATCTACCTGCCCTTCCTAAAGCCGCTGGTTCTGCTGAACACGATTTATACCATAGTGATGCTGTCGGGCTTTTCAAGCAATGCAGTGAATGGGGAGATCGTAAACAAAATGACACTGACAGGGAAAGTATATGGGTATTCATCGGCTATGTCATGGATCTATTTCATCTTGCTGATTATACTGCTTGGCATAACCTATCTGATATTCAGCGAAAGAAAGGGAAGGGCGGGCTACTGATGATTTCAAGACGCAGAATCCGTGTGTTTGCTGGGCTTCAGCTTAGATACTTCCTATTGATCGGCATAGGCCTTGTATTTCTATATCCTGTTGCCTATATGCTGGTCAATTCAGCCAAGAGCCTGCCTGACCTGGTCAATCCCACTATAGAGTGGATACCTTCTACCTTGTACCTGGACAATTACAGCAGGGCGTTGAAGGTGCTGGATTACAGGCATACCCTGATCGTTACGGTCCTGCTTGTCGCCATGGAAACCCTGCTCCAGACCTTTTCCTGCTCCCTGGCCGGATATGCCCTGGCGCGGTACAGGATGCCTTTTAAACGGTTCTGGATGGCAATGGTCGTTATTACCTTCCTGATACCTTCCCATGTGACCCTGATACCAAAATACATAATGTTCTCAAGCTACCAGCTGGTAGGCAGCCCCCTGTCTGTCTTGCTGCCGGCCTCCCTGGGACAGGGCATCAACAGTACTGTATTTGTTTTGATTTTCTATCAGTTTTTCTCGTCGTACCCCAGATCATTCGATGAAGCGGCCCAGATAGACGGAGCCGGCAGGCTAAGGGTTTTTTTCCGGATAGCCCTGCCTGTGTGCGTCCCCGCGATAGTAGTCTCATTGCTCTTTTCCTTTGTATGGTTCTGGAATGAGACCTATACTTCGGGCTTGCTTCTTGGCTCAGGCTTAAGGACATTGCCCATGAAGCTTCAATCCTTTGTGGAGGAGTACAGTCGGTCTTTCAGTTCCGGTAGTGACGGTGTTAACAGGATCAATGAGAGCATCCGCTCTGCTGCGACCCTGCTGGTTATAACGCCTCTCCTCATGCTGTATTTGGTTATGCAGCGCTATTTCATAGAGGGAGTGGAGTCATCGGGGATAACAGGAGAATAGCAGTATGCAGAAACGGAAGGGACTTGGATCGGACAATGGACAAGTGCTATGGTGTTGTACTTATAGGATGCGGGCATATAGGAGAGCAGCATATTGAGGATATATATTATCGCGACAATGTGGATATAGTTGGGGTCGTGGATGTAAATGAGGAGCTGGCACGCACCTTTGCGCGAAAATACAATGCAAAGGCCTATGGAACGGACTATCTGCCCTTTCTCAGAATGAAGGAAACAGATATCGTTATAATAGCAACTTACGCTGACAGCCATCTAGGGATATTGCAGGACTGCCTGCGATATAAAAAGCATGTGCTGTGTGAAAAACCCATTGCTTCCAGCCTGGCGGCAGGGAAAAGGTTCTACTCCCTGGTAAAGGGTACTCAGCAGAAGGTGCTGGTTGCCCATATACTGAGGCATAACAAATCATACCAGAAGGTCGCTGAGCTCATACAAAGCGGTGCCATAGGCAGGCTTAGGCTGATACGAATGGTCCAGAATCATCATGCGATAAACTGGCAGAGATATAAAAGGCTTATGGCTGACTGCCCTCCCATAGTGGACTGTGGTGTTCACTATATCGATGTTATGCAGTGGTTTTCGGGCTCGCGGGTGGTCGAGGTAAGCGGGATAAGCTGCAGGCTTGACAGTGATGTTGATGTAGACAATTACGGTGTTATAAACGTAAGGTTTGCTAACGGGTGTATCGGATACTATGAAGCCGGATGGAGCAGAAACCTGGGATCATGCAATGTCAAAGAGTTTATTGGCGATAGGGGACGGATCAGCCTTACCCTCAGGGAGAACAGGCCTGCCAACCGGGAGGAGGGCGACTTGATAACCCTGTATAGCAGTGATACCGGAGAGTACAAAACGATCAATATCCAGTCAAAATATAACGATATGTATGCGCAGCTGTCCGCGCTGATCGACATGATCGAATCCAATGCACCGGCGAATCCGGATATAGACGATGTCTATAGTGCCTTTTACACTGCAATGGTGGCAAAAGAGGCAATTGAGAACAAATGCTGTTACCGGATACAGCCTTTTGATGTGCGCACTGCTGTTGGCCACTTAAGCATTTGAAATATACAAAATATAAACTATTAATGCGTAAAGGAGAGGATATTATGAGCAATTTTAAAATCGGGATCATAGCAGACGGATTGCGGCTTCCGTTCAGAGAGAGCATGGAGAAATGCGCGCAAATGGGCGCTGATGGAGTTCAGCTTTATGCCGTGAGCGGAGATATGGCACCCGAGAACATGACCCGCTCCGATCTCGTTGAGAAGCGTTCCATCATAAGGGATTGCGGCCTGGAGGTTTCCGCCCTTTGCGGTGACCTGGGGGGGCACGGATTTGCTGTT
Source organism: Bacillota bacterium (assembly GCA_029777885.1). Lineage (GTDB taxonomy): Bacteria > Bacillota > Clostridia > Caldicoprobacterales > DTU083 > JAKORJ01. Next base: position 23,321 of record JAKORJ010000193.1, read on the forward strand.
TTGGAGGAAAATGCCTGGAAAATCGAGAAATCAAAGCGCATTATTGATCTTGCCCTGGAGTTCGGCTGCAATATCGTTACGACTCATATCGGGGTGATCCCGGCAGACAAGGCCGGAGCAAGGTATGGGATCATGCAAGAGGCCTGCAACGAGCTGGCTGAATATGCGCACAAATGTGGTGCATACTTAGCTATTGAAACAGGGCCTGAACCGGCCACTCATCTGAAAGAGTTTTTAGACAGCCTGAGCAGCAAAGGCCTTGCTGTCAACATGGATCCCGCTAATCTGGTAATGGTCACCGGTGATGATCCGGTACAGGCAGTATATACACTGAAGGAATATATCGTACATACTCATGCCAAGGATGGAATAATGTTACAAAAGACTGACCCGCAGGTCATCTACGACTTTTTCGCTGAAGGCGGTATAGGCGATCTACGGCTGGAGGACTATTTCAAGGAGATGCCCCTGGGACAGGGGAATGTGGACTTTGGCAGGTATCTGGCTGCGCTAAAGGATATTGGATATAGCGGCTACCTGACTATTGAAAGAGAGCTTGGCAGCGATCCGGAAGCTGATATACGGGCGGCAGTTGATTTCCTGAGAAAGATGATATAAGGGTGGACATGATATGCAGCGTGGTGTAGAATGGTAACCAGATATACATATCTTAGGGGTGAATTGCTTAGTGACTGACCTGCTATATCGAAAGAGAACCGGTATCCCGCTCATCTCGCTGTCGATCGCGTATAGCTGCGTACTCGTATCACTGATCGTGTATTTCAAGCCTGAATACTATGACATACTTGGCGGCAGCGATCCTGTTTTTTATCCATGGCAATATTTGACCAATTACCTGCAGCACGGCACTACGCTTGTTCTTAAGGGTCTTATGCACCCCTTTCTGCAACTTGCGTTGAATTTACTGGTAATACTGATATTTGGTTCCCTGGCCGAAAGGGTCTTGGGCACAAAAAGGTTCCTGGCCTTCATCGGATCATCCCTGGCCCTAGCATTGGTGGTACGGCTGATATTTGGTATTCGTGAAGATGGTATAGCGCCCATCGCCTGGAGCTTTGCCCCGGCTGTCTGTCTAATATTGCTGTATTCAGTCAGGAAGCTCAAGCGCAGGATCCTTTCAGACCCGGTCCTGTATATATGCCTGGCCCTTCTTGCTGCGGTATGGCTCGTGGTTACGGTAGCCAACCTGGCAAAGGGCCTGCACACCAACAACCTGCTGAATCTTACAGGGACAGTTGCAGGGGCCTCTCTTGCGTATCTCTGGAAGGGCTATATAACCAGGCGGGTGACAGAGCTGCTGGATGGCTGCCTCGAGGGCAGCAAACGCGACATCTTGGACAGGAGCCTTTCCCTGGCAGGCCTGGTGATCCCTTGCCTGATAATTGCCATCCTGGCCTCGGCGATCTCAGGCTCTCTAAAAGACCATGTCACTACCTCATACATTGTGGAGATCTGCCCCAGGAGCGGGTCCATAGAGGATATCAACAATGCAGACAAACGGATAATACTGAAGTTCAGCGAGCCCATGAGGGAGGAGATAGCCCAAAGCAGGATATCCATCGAATCCCAGGCTGATTCCTCGCCCTTGTCCGGCAATATAATCTGGGCGGATGATAAGACCCTCGTCATACGCTTCAACAGAGCCATCCAAAATGGCGAACAGGTCGACGTCATGCTCAAGGGCCTGAGAGATACAGAAAACCGGGGATATTATGACATAATAAGCCTTGTATACAATTAGATGAACTGAATAAGAATAATTTGCCTGTTTCTCGAAACGGGCATTTTTTTGTCAAAATGCAGGATTAATAACGAATTCATAGAATTGATATATTTATTGTCTGCAATTATCTTATTTTATAGTAAGGGGTTGTATAAATTGGACTTTTCAAAGCGCTTCAAGATGAAGGAGTTGTATGACTTCTATGAAGGCAGGATGGACCGGTGCCCCTTCATGCAGGTGGTCCAGGGCGGCAGTGATGCCACAGTGGTCATCCAGGGGCAGGAAAAGATCATGATAGGCTCCAACAACTATCTGGGCCTGACCAGCCATCCTGAGGTCAAAGAGGCTGCCATCAAGGCAGTCGAGAAGTACGGCACAGGCTGCACCGGCTCAAGGCTATTAAACGGCAACCTTGACCTCCATGAGCAGCTCGAAGCCGAGCTGGCCGAATTCCTGGGCAAAGAGGCTGTGATTGTGTACAGCACAGGCTTCTTCTCCAACTCCGGCACCATATCGACCCTGGTGGGCCCCGGCGATTACATCATAGGCGACCGCGACAACCATGCCAGCATCGTCCAGGGCTGCCTCCTGTCCCGGGCGAACATGAAACGGTATCATCACAATGATATGGCGAGCCTGGAGAAGGTCCTAGCGTCCATCGATGACGATGGCAACAAGTTGATAATCACCGACGGGGTCTTCAGCATGTTCGGCGACATCTGCAACCTGCCTGAAATATCCAGGCTGGCGAAGAAGTACAACGCCTCTGTCCTCGTGGACGATGCCCACAGCATAGGAGTGCTCGGGGAAAACGGCCGGGGCACTGAGGAATACTACGGGCTGACCGACGGGGCAGACGTCATCACGGGCACGTTCAGCAAATCCTTTGCATGCGTTGGTGGCTTTGCTGCAGGATCCAGGGAGATGGTGAGATTCCTTAAGGCCACATGCCCGTCCTTTATATTCACGGCCAGCCTGCCGCCGGCATCAGTGGCAACTGTGCTCGCAGCCCTGAAGATACTGAAGAACGACCATGCCAGGAGGAAGAGGCTGCATGACATAGCCAACCGCGTAAGGTACGAGCTCAACAGGATGGGCTACAACACGGGCGGCAGCCAGACGCCCATCATTCCGATCGTGATCGGGGACAGGGAAAAGACCATAGCTGCCTGGGAGTTCCTCTTTGACCATGGCGTGTTCTGCAACGTATCCATCAGCCCGGCAGTCCCGGTAGGGTCAGACCTGCTGAGGACCAGCTACATCGCGACCCATACCGATGAGCAGATCGATTACGTGCTCGAGGTATTTGACAAGCTCCGCAAAATAATCTTGTAATAAGGCTTTACCGGTATCATATTATTTATATCAGTATTCAGCAAGGGCTCTTCAACAGAGCCCCTTTTTATTGTCTGTTTCGGCTTTATAATATCTGCCTCGGGTCGTCCTTCATGCTTTACACCCATACCATAAATTAGTATAATGAATTTCGGATAATATATTTCCACCGATTCAGCAGACTAAAGAAGGAGGGCAAATATGCACGATGTCATAATAATCGGAGGTGGGGTCGCCGGGCTGACAGCCGGGCTTTATGCAAAGCGGGCCGGGCTTGATGCCCTGTTGTTTGAAAAGATGTTTGTCGGAGGGCAGGCATCGACTACCTATATGATCGAAAACTATCCTGGCTTTGATGAGCCTATCAGCGGGCCTGACTTTACCATGAAGTTCGAGAACCAGGCAAGGAAATTCGGCCTAATGATACAATACGACGAGATAAAGGAGCTCAAGCTAGAGGGTGATATAAAAAGGGTATATACCGACAAGGGGGAATACCAGTGCAGGGCAGTTATCCTGGCAACGGGCGCTGAGCCCAAGACCCTCGGCCTTGACAAGGAGGACAAGTTCCGGGGCAGGGGCGTATCCTATTGTGCCACCTGCGACGGAGCGTTCTACAAGGGCAAGGATGTAGTAGTGGTAGGAGGCGGCGATACCGCGGCTGAGGATGCGCTGTTCCTGGCCCAGTATGTGAACAAGGTTTACCTGGTCCACAGGCGGGACAGCCTAAGGGCAAACCAGATCTCAGCGGACAAGGTGCTTAAAAACGACAAGATAGAAAAGGTATGGGACTCTGTAGTGGAAGAGATCCTGGGCGAAGAAAGCCTGACCGGGGTCAGGGTCGTCAACCTGAAGACTGGGGAAAAGCGTGTGATTAAGGCCGAGGGCATGTTTGTCGCCATTGGGATAAGGCCTAACAACGAGCTCGTAAAGGGAAAGCTCAAAATGAGCGAAGCGGGCTTCGTACTGACGGATGAAACCATGGCTACGGACATACCCGGTGTTTTTGCTGCAGGGGACATAAGGCAGAAATCCCTGTGGCAGCTTGTGACGGCGGCAGCCGACGGCGCAGTGGCGGCTGTATCGGCCCAAAGATATATCGTTGAGAAATTCAAGTAAAAAACTATATAGCGAGGAGATGTTGATATGGGTCGTCTATTTGGAACAGATGGGGGAAGGGGTCTTGCCAACAGGGAGCTGACCTGCGACCTGGCATATAAGCTGGGCCAGGCAGGGGCTCATGTATTGACCGGGGAAAAGCACAAGCCAAGGATACTTATAGGCCGTGACACACGGTTATCAGGCGATATGCTGGAGGCTGCGCTGGCGGCAGGCATATGCTCGGTCGGGGCAGATGCCATTGTGGTCGGGGTCCTGCCCACCCCCGCTATCGCATACCTCACACGGCGTTACGGTGCCGATGCGGGTGCCGTTATTTCCGCATCTCACAATCCAATGGAATACAACGGGATCAAGTTTTTCAACAGCCAGGGCTACAAGCTGCCGGACGAGCTGGAGAACCGCATAGAGGATATCATACTGGACAAGGCTGAAGAGATCCCCCTCCCCGAAGGGTCGGACCTGGGCCGGATCGTGCGGGTCGAAAATGCATTCGCTGACTACGTGGAATTCCTGAAAAGCACCTTCGAAGGTGATCTCAAGGGCTTTAAGATAGCCTTGGACTGCGCCAACGGCGCGGCATACCAGGCTGCCCCGATGCTCTTTGCAGCCCTCGGCGCAGAGGTACATGTAATGGGTAATGAACCGGACGGCGTCAATATCAATGCGAGCTGCGGCTCCACCCATCCGGAAAAGCTGCAGCAATTTGTAAAGGAGCTTGGCGCCGATGTGGGGCTGGCCTTTGACGGTGATGCCGATAGGCTGATCGCTGTAGATGAAAACGGCGAGATAGTGGACGGGGACCAGGTCATGGTCATGTGCGCCCTGTGCATGGCCAGGCGGGGCGAGCTCAAGGAAAACACGGTGGTCACGACAGTGATGAGCAACCTGGGGCTCGACCTGGCGCTGAAAAAAGCAGGCCTGACGAGCGTCAAAACCAAGGTTGGCGACCGCTATGTCCTTGAAAAGATGCTCGAAGGCGGCTTTTCGATCGGCGGGGAGCAGTCCGGCCATATCATTTTCCTTGACCACAATACCACGGGAGACGGTCTACTGACTGCACTGCAGATGCTCGGGGTCATGAAGCGCAGCGGCGACAGGCTCTCAAAGCTGGCAGCACAGATGAGGAAATACCCCCAGGTGCTGGTGAACGCCAGGGTATCAGAGCAGAAAAAGCACAGCTACGCAGATGACCCGGTCATCCGGGATGAAATTGGCAAAATAGAATCCAGGTTCAAGGATGAGGGCAGGGTCCTGATCCGGCCTTCTGGCACGGAGCCTTTGGTTCGCGTGATGATCGAGGGGGCCGACCAGAAGGAGATCGAGGGGTATGCTGTGAAGCTTGCCAGGCTCATAGAGGAAAGGCTTGGCTGACAGGAGCTGCTTTGCAGATTTGATTTCAAGGGGGGCTGTTTCAATGTATGATCTGGTTGCCATAACCGGCGCTGGGATCTCAAAGGCCAGCGGCATCCCGACCTTCGAAGAGATGGGGGACCTGCGCAGTAAGCTGAGCAGGGATTATTTCAATGCCCATCCCCAGGAGTTCTATGACGGCCTGTTGAAAATGAAGGAAACCATAGACAGGGCCAGGCCCAATCCGGCTCACCTGGCCTTGGCAGAGCATGATATACCTGTGGTAACGATGAACATAGACGGCCTGCATAAAAAGGCGGGCAGCAGGATAGTACTTGAGGTCCATGGCAATCTGGAGCAGGTGATATGCTGGAAGTGCGATGAAAGGTTCGACTTCTATGTGATCAGGGACTCAATATGCTGCCCCAGGTGCGGCGACCTGCTCCAGCCTGATGTGGTCCTGTACGGGGACATGATCAGGTACTACACCGACGCCATAGACCTGATCGGCGGCAGCCGGGAAGTGCTTGTTGTGGGCACATCCTTTTATACCTCTACGGTGAACGAGTTTGTCTACAGGGCCAGGCTGGCCGGCAAGAAAATCAGCATAATAAACCAAAGCGCCGAGACCGAGGTCGCAAAATTCCTAAAAAGGTTTGAATAAAAGAAAAGCTAAGCAAAGAGAATTGAGCAGAAAGGGGTTTAGTTATTGGCAGTGAAACTGGAGGCTCAGATCCCGAGGCCGGAATATCCCAGGCCTCAGATGGTCAGGGACAAGTGGATAAACTTGAACGGCACCTGGGAGTTTGAAATGGACTTTGGCAGGAGCGGCAGGGATAGAGAGCTCTACAAAAAGGACAGGCTTTCTGGCACGATCCTTGTGCCCTTTTGCCCGGAAAGCAAGCTGTCCGGGATCGAATATACGGATTTCATACCGGCCGTATGGTATAAAAGGGAGTTCGACCTGCCCGAGGACTGGCAGGGTGGCAGGATCCTTCTGCATTTCGGCGCTGTTGATTACCATGCCTGGGTTTGGATAAACGGCAAGCCAGCGGGCAGCCACAAGGGCGGGTATTCGTCCTTCTCCTTCGACATAACCGACCTGGTGCAGAAAGGGACGAATACGGTAACGGTCTATGCTGAGGACGATGTGCGTTCCGGCAGGCAGCCAAGAGGCAAGCAGAGGGAGGAACACCATTTTATCTATTCAGGCTGCGATTATACAAGGACTACAGGCATATGGCAAACCGTATGGCTGGAGTGGGTGCCCGAAAGTTATATATCCTCTTTCAGGCTGATACCGGATCCGGAAAACGGATGCGTACATATAGAGGCCTTGGTCAAGGGCCCCTCTAAAGGCTTGACCTTGACAGCCAGGGCTGCATACAAGGGAAAGGCCGTCGGCGAAGGACAGGCCAGGGCTTCGGCTAGCGGCTTCCGGCTGACCTTGGAGTTGTCGGAGATACATCTTTGGGAACCAGGCAAGCCCGAGTTGTATGACCTGGACCTGGTGCTTGTCGGCCATGGCGGCACCCTGGATGTGGTAAGAAGCTATTTCGGACTAAGGTCCGTCTCTTTAAGCGACAAGGCCATACTCATAAACGGCAGGCCGGTGTTCCAGCGGCTGGTGCTGGACCAGGGCTTTTATCCTGACGGCATTTATACCGCCCCGACTGACGCAGACCTTAAGCGGGACATCGAGATCTCCATGGGCCTGGGGTTCAACGGGGCCAGGCTGCACCAGAAGATATTCGAGCCAAGGTTTTTGTACTGGGCTGACAGGCTCGGCTATCTCGTTTGGGGCGAGCATGGCAGCTGGGGGCTTGATATAACCGGCCCGGCAGGGCTTGAGAATTTCCTGCCCGAATGGATGGAAGCGATAGAGCGTGACTTCAACCACCCATCGATCGTGGGCTGGTGCCCGTTCAACGAGACCTGGGACCGGAACGGCACGAAGCAGGATAACGAGGTACTCAGGATCGTGTACAACGTGACCAAGGCCATGGACCATACCCGGCCGGTCATCGACACCAGCGGCAATTTCCATGTGGTGACGGACATCTTCGACATCCATGACTATGACCAGGATCCTGCATCCTTCGCAGCCAAGTTCCAGCCGATGCAGGAGGGCAGCGGGGTTTACGTGACTTATCCTGACAGGCAGAAATATGAAGGCCAGCCCTACTTTGTGAGTGAGTACGGCGGCATCTGGTGGAACCCGGAAAACAAGGGCGGCTGGGGCTACGGCTCACGGCCTGCCAGCGAGGAGGAGTTCATTGCCCGCTACAAGGGCCTGACCGAGGTCCTGCTCAACAACAAGAATATATGCGCTTTCTGCTATACCCAGCTATATGACATAGAGCAGGAAGTAAACGGGCTCTATACCTATGACCGGAGGCCCAAGTTCGATCCTTCGATCATACGGGCTATAAATACCCAGAAGGCTGCTATTGAAGAGTAATAGATGCATAAGTAATAGAGAAGATGTGGACAAATTAAAAATACCGGAAGCGCTATGGTTGTGCTTCCGGTATTTCTGCAACTGATCGATGGATCCGGGTCTGTGGCTCAGCCTGATCAATAGTTCTGGGCATAGAGCTCGAAGTAGGCCTTGGCGTGGGCGCATGCCGGGCAAACATCCGGGGCTTCCTTGCCCTCATGGACATATCCGCAGTTGCCGCATTTCCACAAAACGACCTCGTCCTTTGTAAATACCTTGTCCTTTTCAATGTTTTCAAGCAGCTTGTTGTACCTGATTTCATGCCATTTCTCGGCGTCGGCGACCTTCCTGAACACCTCAGCGATCTCGCTGAAGCCTTCCTCATCCGCTATTTCGGCAAACCTGGGATACATCCTGGCCCATTCCTCATTTTCGCCGGCAGCTGCCGCCTTCAGGTTGTCGAGGGTCTTGCCCTGGGCTACGGGGAAGGTTGCGGTTATTTCGACTTCTGCGGGCAGCTCGCCCAGGCCGGCCAGCAGGAACTTGTAGAACCGCTTGGCGTGCTCCTTTTCATTGTCGGCAGTTTCGATAAAGATGTTCCGGATCTGTTTATAACCTTCCTTGTCGGCAACCGAGGCATAGTATGTATACCGGTTCCTTGCCTGGGACTCGCCTGCAAAGGCCTTCATTAGATTTTCTGCTGTTCTTGTGCCTTTCAGATTCATAATATACCTCCATATCTAATGTTTTTACTATACATATATAAACAGTGGGCTGGTACCTTAAACAACCTTTTGTATATCCAGTATATAACAAAGCACATAATAGTGCAATCTACATATTATGAAATAGGGAAATACATGCAATCCAAATTCGGAAGGGGTGCGTACATGGGTTTTGGTTATAGCACGGAAGGCTACGGCAAGGACAGCGGGTTTGAGATCATCCTGATTTTGTTTCTCCTGTTGATACTCATACCCTTACTGACTGACAAGCGCGGAGGGATATTCAGTACATCTGAATAGCCCTGGCCTTCGCGGGAGGAAAAGAACCTTAGGCCAAAAGAGCCCAAGGTTCTTTTTGCGATTATTGATGTTTAATCAACCTGTTATATGTTACAATTATAATGTGGATGCAAAATGTGGAAGTAGTCCATATGCAAATATCAAACCGGAGGTGCATATATGCTGAGACAAAGCCTGAGTAAGCTGTCATGGGGTTTTGCGCTGATCATGATCGACATCCATATGATTTTGAACGGATTCGACCTGCTTCCTGATATCATAGGCTACATACTATTTGCCCTGGCACTGGGCGAGCTTGAAAGAAGGAGCGAATGCTTTGACAAAGCCAGGCCTTTGAGCTTGGCCCTGGCCGTGCTGTCGGCTTTCATTGTATACAGGGGCCTGCTGGACTGGATAGGCCAGGTCAAATACCTGATCGTACTGGCATCTGTCTGCCTGAACCTCCTGGTCGTCTACTATATACTGATGGGTTTAAAGGAGATGTGTGTCATGTCCGGCCACAGGGGCCTGGCACGCGAATCCGATCAGCTGTGGAAACTTTACCTGGGCCTTGCCCTGGTGGATCATGCAGTTTTATTGCTGTCAGGAATATCCTTTTTCACCTTGGCTGAGATCGGCATCATACTTGCATTGGCAAACCTGGTCCTTACGGTATTCATCCTGAGGTTCATAAACAGCTGCGGCAGCTTTGTCCGCTAGAGAAAAGAAAAAAACGAAGGTTACAAAAGCAATGAGCGTAACCTTCGTCATACAATATAGGGGGTTTATCTCTATTATTAACATTTGACCGAAAAAAATACGGGCTTGAAAAAATTTTTAAGCATAAATGAAAGACGGTCCACGTCCAAGGATATGTTCTCCTTGCCGTGGACCGCTTCGCTTTTAAGTCAGGTTTTCTTTACGAATGCCGTCCTGCATACAGGGCAGGTGACCCTGACCTTCCCCTTGCCCCTGGGCACCCGCAAGCTCCTGCCGCAGCCGGCGCACTTGAAGTATTTATATCTCCTGAGATCCTTGATCCGGCGTACAGCCTGCCTGAACCACCTGCTGACAGGGTCCCATAGCTTCAGGAATACCAGGTTTTCCTGCGACCGCTTGTATATGCGGCGGGACAATACCCTGAAGTATGCATAGGCGAATAGGAGCAGCGATACGACCGCGAAATAGGGCCAGCCTGTGATCGAAGACAGCAGGAGGAAAAACATGCTGAGCACGATCAAGGCCACATAAAGCTGGTCAACGCCGTATCTGCCGGTCATGAACCTTCTGAACCAGTCCAACTATCGTCACCCTTTGCGATATGTATATAAGTGTCAAATTAAGTTTAGCATATCGTCAGGCATTTATCCAGTTACTGAGTTTTTTTTTCTCGAGGAGTTTTGGGTATGCTAATGTATGTTAAATATGCATAGGGAGGGGATCAATGTGGATTTTATAAATGTCATGATGGGTGAGCACAAGGCCATCAGGCGCATGCTCAAGGTGATGAGGAAGGCCTGCCTGGATGTGTTTGAGAGAAAGCCTGTCGACTATTCGGACTTCCACAAGATTATCGATTTTATCAGGGGTTATGCGGACCGCCACCACCACGGCAAGGAGGAGAGGCTGCTTTTCGACTGTATGCTCAAGGAGCTGGGACCGGTCGCAGACACGCTCATAAGGCACGGGATGCTGGTCGAGCACGAATTGGGCAGGCTGCATGTGAAGGATATGGAGGAGGCCCTGGAAAGGATCGAGCAGGGAAGCGAGGAGCATAAAGTAGATCTGATTGCAAATGCGCTGGCCTATACATACCTTTTGGGCAGGCATGCAGACAAGGAGGATATCGCCGTATATACATATGCCCTCAGGAACCTCGATGAAGCTTCCCTGGCGGAGCTTGAACGACAATGCAGTGAGCTTGAGAGAAACGCGGAAAAAGAGGGCGTGCAGGAAAAGTACCTGGGTCTGCTAAATAAGCTTGAGCAGAAATATGGCGTAATTTGACTAAAATCTAGCAAGGCAATATAATAAGAAAAGAGCTGCGACAGAAAGGGTATCTGCAGTATGATAAAGTCATTCCCGCCTATAGTCGATGAAAACTGCCGTGTGCTCATTTTGGGTACCATGCCGAGCGTAAGGTCGCTTGAAAAGGCGGAGTATTACGGGCATCCGCAAAATCATTTCTGGAGGCTGATCTACGGCCTCTTTGAAAAGGTCCCGGATAAGGAGTACAGCAAAAGGAAGGCTTTTCTCCTGGAACATCATATCGCCTTGTGGGATGTCCTGAAATATTGCGAGCGGGAGGGCAGCAGCGATACTGCCATCAAAAACCCTGTCCCCAACGACATTCCCGGCCTGCTTGCGGATTATCCCGGCATCAGGGCGGTATTCTGCGACAGCATCAAAGCGGAGGAGCTGTACAACAAATTAATCAGGGACGAGGTTATAGACTTTGGCATCGCATACCACAGGCTCCCCTCGCCAAGCCCGGCCCGGGTCATGAAATGGCAGGACAGGCTGGAGGAATGGAAGATCATACTGAAATACCTGTGAATTACAGCACTAATAGAGTTCTAGTGAAAGCGGGAGATGAGGATGAGCATTGCGCCAACGAGGGAAAAGGCATGGGACCTTTTGACCAGGTACAACAAAAGCGAAAGCCATTTAAAGCATGCCCTGGCCGTTGAAGCGGTCATGAGGCATTTTGCTGGAAAATTTGGTGAGGACGAGGAGAAATGGGGCATAGTAGGTCTTATACATGACGTGGATTATGAGTTATATCCTGATGCCCATTGCGTCAAGGCACGGGAGATCCTTGAGAGCGAAGGCTGGCCTGAGGAATACATACGGGCCGTGCAGAGCCATGGCTATAATATCTGCACCGATGTCAGGCCTGACCATGTCATGGAAAAGGTGCTCTACACCATAGATGAGTTGACAGGCCTTATCACTGCCACCGTGCTGATGCGTCCAGATAAGAAAATTGAGGGACTTGAGGTCAAATCGGTAGTAAAGAAATGGAAGCAGAAGAGCTTCGCAGCAGGCGTCAACCGCCAGATAATAGGGGAGGGCGTCCGGATGCTCGGCATGGAGCTGAATGACATCATCGAGGATACGATCAAGGGCATGCAGAAGGCAGCACCGGCTCTTGGCTTGTGATCCTGGCGCTTAATATGCAACATAAGGGAGACGATACTTATGCGTAGGTCCAAGAGGCTGGCTGCAGCAGCCCTTATTTTTTTTGTACTTACAGGATGTGTATCATGCAATCGGGCAGCAGATCCAACTGATCCACCGGTTACAGGCCCGTCAATCGAACCTTCGACAGATCCGTCAAACAGCCAGGCTCCCGACCCGACAAGCGGTTCAACGGCCGATCTGGGGGATGGCCCCGGGACGGGCACAACAGCAAACCCGTCAGACGATCCCGATACCGGCTCATCGGTAGGACAGTCAGAGGATCCCGGGACAAAGCCAACAGGCGTACCGGTAAACCCGGGTGGGGATACAGGTGACCCCTCCGGCAATGCCCCCGGCTCATCCGACCCCGGAAATAACAGCGGATCAGCCTATGACAAGGTCGAACTGAAGGTTTCGGGATATCTGAATACTACAGCCTCTTCCCAGGTCAGGCTGCCTGACTCATTCAAGGGCGTCACGGTGTGTGGATATTCGATGAAACTGGGCAACAGGTTCGTTCCCGCGGAAATCAGCATCAAAAACAATGTATTGTACATAAATCCTGCCGAGTACCTGAAGGATGGGAGCTATTATTCAATAAGGATCTTCTCTGTCGACAAGCAATACGAGCTGAGGCTCAGGGCTTACGATGTGAAGGATATAGATTTTTCGAAGAACTCGCTTTTCCTGATACCGGCAAAGCCCGAGAAGGGGTTCAACTACCCCTATTACCTAAGGGTCCCCAGGGGGGCGGACAAGAGTCAATATAAACGCCTCATGGTCGAGCCCAACAACTCGGGACGGGTCAGTGATGACCTGGAGCTGCACCGGGAGCTTGCCAGGACAGCTGCCAAAGGCGCATGCCTGGGCTCGTCAACGGCAGAGGTGCTTGCCATGCCCTTCATCATGCCTGTGTTCCCCAGGCCCCTGACGGAATTCTGGGATAACTACTACCACACCCTGTCAAGGGACGTCATGGAAAAGACATCGGGGGACGGCAAAAGGGTGGACCTGCAGCTTATCGCCATGATAAAGGATGCCCAGGAGCTTTTGGCAGCCCATGGCCTGGTCCTGGAGAAAAAGGTGTTCATGACAGGCTTTTCGGCTTCTGGCCAGTTCGTTAACAGGTTCACCGTATTGCATCCTGACTGGGTCAAGGCGGTCTTCCATGGCGGCTTTACCATGTATCCCACTGATAAGCTCGGCGGCAATACCCTATATTTCCCCCTGGGCACGGCAGACATGAAAGAGTTGACCGGACAGGAGTTCAACCTTGTGGAGTATAAGAAGGTGGCACAGTTCGTATTTACCGGTGATCAGGATAAAAACGACAAGATAAACGAAACCGCCGAGGACTACAATGCGTATGACGCGAAGGTGATGCACGATCTGTACAAAACCGAGGATTGCATGGTCATATGGCAGAAAAAGGAGCAGTACATGAACAGCCTGGGCTTTGGCGGCAACATACAGTTCCATGTGTACAAGGGGATAGGACATGGCATACCTCCTGCTTCCATGCATGATGCCGTCAAGTTTTTCAAGGCGAACAACGGGGCTAAGATAACGAAGATCGATCCTATCGTAGATGCATGGTATTTTAACGGCGACGAATACTGGAGCTCCGGCAGATAGGCTCCTGCCATCCGGCACAGGTGATCCAGACAGCTGACGATACAGGAGGAAAAGATATGAAAACAGGCACCAGGATATGGCTCGCGACAGCCATGACATCGCTCATATTGCTGGCAGTCACAGCTCTTGCCGGCTCATCATCAACCTTTGAGACTATAAAGGCAAATGGCACCTTGTATTCAACCAAGGGATCTGTCCTGACCCTGCAGACATCCATCGCAGAAGCTGATGTCGCAGGTATATCCATTGAGGATGCATCCGGCAATATGAAGGCCTCGGAATTCCATCTGGAGGGGAGCAGGCTTTATATAAACCCTTCTAGGGATTTAGTCGGCGGCAAGGTCTATACGATAAAAGTATTCACGAGCAGCGGGAAAAAGTATCAGATCAAAGCAACTGCGAAGGACGATGTGAATATAAATCACAGCAAGGATAATGTCATCAAGATATCCGCAAAGCCTGAAAAGGGATACAACTATCCCTACTACCTGCTGATACCGAAGGGTACCCTGGAAAACAGTTTAAAAAAGTATATGGTCGTTGAGCCCAACAACAGCGGATATCCGTCCGATTCACTTACGTTTCATGAGATAGCTGTCAGGATCCATATGCATGATTATGGCTACACAACAGGTGGTGCAGGTGGCTACCAGGTCGCCACAGAACTTAAGACGCCGCTGCTTATGCCCGTATTCCCCCGCCCGACAACGGAGGATGGCGCCGGGATCTACACCCATGCCCTGGACAGGGAGGCTATGACTGTAACTGGTGCGGACTATGAGAGAGTCGATTTGCAGCTTATAGCCATGATAAATGATGCCAGGGCCCTGCTGGCTGATCATGGTATAGCGCTTGAGCAAAAGGTGTTCATGGTCGGTTTCTCAGCTTCAGGCGATTTCGTAAATAGGTTTATGTTCATGTACCCTGAGCTTGTGAAGGCGATTGCCTCCAGCACATCGACGATATTCCCAGCAGCTTCCTACGAAGGCGTTACCTTGAAATACCCCCTGGGCATCGCCGATATCAAGAGCTTTACGGGCAAGCCCTTCAACGCCGCAGAGTTTCGGAAGATCGCAAAATTTATATATACAGGTGACCAGGACCGGAATGACGAGGTCACGAATGAATGGGACAGGAATGGTCAAGAATATGTGGCCGCGATGCGCAGGCTGTTCGGCGAGGAGCTTTTCCCTGACAAGTGGAACAAGAAGATCGAGATCATCAACGACCTGGGTTATGGCGAAAGCTATCAATTCCATATATACAAAGGGATAGGACATGCGATCAGCTCTGGCATGTATGATGACATAGTCAGATTCTTCAAGGCGAATATGGGCAGTGAGATCAAGAAAATAACCCCGAAGGAATATGCAAACTAATTCCTGTTGAATACCTCTTGTGTATATGTTACATTTATAATACATGACATTATGTAAACTATACAAAAGCTGCACAGGAGGTAATTCAAGGGGGTTTTATCAATGGAGATCACCAGGCTTTTGGATTTTGAATCCAAAGGCTGCTTCGATTTTTTTCTGGCTGAAGCCAACAGGGATAAGGAAAGTCCGGGCTTTGGGCTGATCAGGGACAGAGCTCCGGACTTTCATAGTATGGCAAGCATAGCGTCAACGGGCTTTGGCCTGACTGCATACGTGATCGGTGCTAACCGGGGCTGGATCTCCCGTGACCTGGCCCGGGATCTGGCATTAGGCACCCTGGATACACTGCTGCATAAGGCGGAGCATATCCACGGGTTTTTCTATCACTTTATGCATATGGATACAGGCAAACGATACATGAGCAGCGAAGTCTCCGTAATAGACACTGCCATTGCCGTGTGCGGCGCAATAACGGTCGGTGAGTATTTTGGCGGGGAAGTCGCCGAAAAGGCTGCCCGGCTGTATGAACGCATCGACTGGGGCTGGTTCAGGGACGAAAGGAAAAACCGGTTCTACATGGGCTACACCCCGGAAAAGGGCTTTTCCGGCTGGTGGGACTTTTATGCTGAGCAGCTCATGATGTATGTATTGGCAGCCGGTTCTCCCACTCACCCGGTGCCCGGAGACATGTTCTACTCCTTCAACCGGCATATTAGCAGGGATACCAGGCCTGAGTTCATCCACTCCTGGTTCGGGTCATTGTTCACCCACCAGTTTTCCCATGCCTGGGTCGATTTCAGGAACAAAACCGATAAATGGGGCGTGGACTGGTTTGAAAACTCGGTCCGAGCATCAATAGCCAACCGGGAATACTGCATCCGCATGAGGGCTTATTTCAAGACCCTCCATGCCCGTTCATGGGGCCTGACTGCCTGTGAAGGGCCCTGGGGCTACCAGGGCAGGTACGGGGCAGCGCCATCCGCCCTGACGAACGATGAGCATTTGGTCGACGGCACAGTGCCACCTGCGGGTGCCCTGGGTTCGATCGTTTTCACGCCAGATGAGAGCATGGAAGCCCTTTTTTACTTTTACAGGGAGCATCCCGGGCTGGTCGGCCGATACGGGCTCAAGGACGCTTACAATCTCGATGTTACGCCTGCCTGGTATTCGCCCTATGTGATCGGCATAGACAAGGGCATAACCCTGCTCATGATCGAAAACTACCGCACAGGCCTTGTGTGGGACCTCTTCATGAGCAATGGATATGTTAAGAAAGGCATGAGGGAAGTAGGCATCAGTGACAAGCACTCGGTTGTAAAGGTCCTGGCCTAGAGCACCTATCCAGGGTTGTACTATCAAGGTATTTTTATAGTATAATGGACATATAAAGATACTTTGGCAGATATAGAGATTTTATCACAGGGGGTGCGATTATGTTGGATTTTATGGCGGAAATTATGGAATTCGTGGTATCGCTGCGAAATCCTGTCCTGGACTTCATTTTCACCCTGATAACCATGATAGGCGAGGACATATTCTTTATCCTGGTCGTAGCCTGGTTTTACTGGTGCCTGGACAAGGACTTCGGCTACAGGCTAGGCTTTGCCTACATGACCAGCGGGTTTATAAACGTGTGGATAAAGGAGCTCATGCGGATCCCCCGCCCCTTCGAGGTACTGGACATAGAACCAATGCGCATCGAGACTGCCGGCGGCTATTCCTTTCCCAGCGGGCACACCCAGCAAGCATCTGCGCTGATCATGTCCCTCATGTTGAAGCTTAAGAAAAGATGGCTTTACGTTACGGGGACCGCAGTGATCATCCTTGTTGCATTTTCCAGGATCTATCTCGGGGTACATTGGCCTTTTGACGTGCTGGCAGGGATCGCAGCTGCCTTTCTTTGCGTCATGTATTCCAACTGGCTGTATGATGTGTCTAAAAAGAAAAACATGCCGGAGCTGCTCGCTGCCCTTATCATACCAGCGATTGCAGGCATGTTCTATTTCCGGACGGAAACCTACTACAAGGTAGCGGGCACAGTGGCCGGCCTGTGGCTGGGCTGCGTCGTGGAGACAAGGTTTATCGGCTACAGGACCGAGGGCCCGTTATGGAAGCAGATCATAAAATATGTTGTCGGCCTGGCAGGCCTGCTGGCCATCAAGGAGCTGGGCAAGCTGGTGTTGCCCGTATTCCTGTTCAGCGACTTTTTCAGATACTTCCTGATGGGGATTTGGATGACCATCATTGCACCGCTCTTGTTCAGGTTTGTCCTCGGCGAGGCGAAGACGTCTGCGACTCCGGACATCCAAGTATAAAATCGCATTAGCCTGGTATCTATGTTTGGATTAGCCTGTGACTGTAGCCATGCTTAGAAGCGCTTTATAGATAGTTTATATCCTTTCCGAGCTCCTTGAGCATGTTGACGTACAGGATCAGCTCTTCCCGGGAAGTTACGTTGAGCTTGGCATAGATCCGCTTGCTGTGAGTCTTGATCGTGTTGATGCTGAGGTACAGGGTGTCAGCTATCTCCTTGGCGCTCAGACCCTTGGCGTACAGGTTGAACACATTCCGCTCTGCGGGGGACAGCTTGTTGACGTTCTCCAGGAACTCATCGAGCATGGCAATTGAGCTGTCCTGGAGTCCTCCGTTTTTGGCAAGCTCCTTCCTGCGGGACATAAGATACGCTATCAGGTCATCTATCTCAGTGATCCTGGTCTTGGGGACGGATTGAAGGTCATCGGACTTGATCGCGTCTATGCCTTCTGAAATGGGCTGGATGAATTTTCTGCTCAGGGCATAGGATACGGCCATGCCGGCTATGACAAGCATCACAAGCCCGAAATACAGGGTGAAGTTTAGCCTTGTGATGTGGTTCACCATATCCTCCCTGGGGACCAGGACGGCGGTCGCCCATTTGTCAGCGGCAAATACCGAATCATCTGGGTACAGGCGGATCTCCTTGTGCTTGCCTAGGTAGTATTTATCGGCCTGCTGCTCATACACCCACAGGCCACCGCTCGTATCGGCCAACTCCAGCCTGGGGCTGCCGGATGAGTAGGCCCTGGCTGAGTATCCGCCCGCGAAGAGGGAGTTGCTCATGTTGAGAAAATTGCCGTGATAAGGTGACAGGGTGCAGAAGATCCGCTTGAAGATGCTGGTATCAGGCATGTAGGACAGCTTGAACAGCATTGAGCTCAGCTCAAACCCGCATACGCCGAAGACATCCCCATTGGAATCAACAAGCGGGACAGAGATCAAGATGACCTCTTCACTGGTGCCAGGAAGGAAGAATGCAGGAGCCCAGTAGTACAGCTGGGAAAGCTGTTTGCCCCTATTCTCAAGGGCTGCCTGAATGGGTACATGGTAATAGGGAGCATCGCTGACGTCGAACTCCATCTTCCACTGGGTGTGGAGGGCGAATCCCCTTTCCCTGCTGCTCGAGGGATAGCCACGAAGGGTGACTATGGTTGGTGACGAGGAGCTTATGATGTTAGGCTCCATATTTTTTATATACAGGCCTGCCTTGGAATTTTCCGCAAAATCCAGCAGGGGGTTTATGGTGGCATCCAGGATGAAAAAGGCCCCGCTGCATTTTGATGTCAGGAGATAAAAATAGGCATTGTCGAACTGGGAATCCGTTATCCTTTCCAGGTGCTCAGGATGAGCAGCAAGCTCGGCCGGGGTGATCGAGAGATTGCCCAGCTCATGCTCTATGCTCCTGGTCAGCGACTTTGAAAACTCCACTGCCTGGGCCGAAAGCTGGCCGAGATTCTTGGACATGTTCTGGTGGACATGGTTCAGCTCCTTGGTCAGCAGGGTCTCGCTTTCCAGCAGGCCGGCAGTGAACTTGCCGGTCGCAAGCAGGACCGCGATGACCCCGAGTATCATGGTCAATACCAGGACAGTAAGCAAAAGAAATAATTTGATGCGCATTGACATGTTCAATGCGCTTATTTTATTTGCTGCATATTCCATTTTGCTTGCGATAGCCGGGCGGCTGGGGGCTTTCACGTCCTGCTGATCCTCCTTGGATCAATTTTTCTGCAATTGACCGACAAATTTATCAAACGCGGCCTCGGAAACGGTTTTCAATGCCGTTTCAGGATCATTGCTCTCAAGCAGCGCTGAATACTCATCCCTGTGATCGGTTACAGCCTTGATGAACATGCTTTCATATCTTTCCTGCAGGTCATCCAGGCCGTCAAATAGAGGCGGTACATAAAAGTCATATTCACTGTGCATGGTCCTGCAGGCCTTGAGAAGTTTCTTTATCCTATCGTTCTCGATGTTATTGATCTCCGTATTCATAAGCTCCCCAAAGGCTTCATTGGTCACCGGCAGATAGCCTGTGGATGACACGAACCGCAGGTTGTTGTCAGGCCTGGTGAACCATTTGAGGAAGGCGATTGCTGCATCCTCCCGCCTTTTGTCCGATTTGATGATGCACATGCCGCCGCCCCGCTGGATGGCGACCTTTTTGCCGTTTTCGAAGACCGGATAGGGCAGGATCGCAAGCTCAGCGGGCTCCGAGGTGTTGTCCTTATAGGTGACCGTGGGTGAGAAAAACAAGACCCCGGCCGTAGAACCGGTAGAGCAAACGATGTCGCCTGTCTTGGCCAGATCGGTGGCATATCCGTCGAAGGCGGCAAAGTGGCCTGATATCCCGGCCTTGAAGTACAAGTCCCAAATCCTTTTGTAGGCCGGTGATTCCAGGCTCAGCATGTCCTGATCAAAAAAATCAGCCCCGAGTTGACTAGCGCTGATCATTGCAAAGTTGAAGAGGGAGTCGGACATATAAAACATCTTGCCGTCATTCTCGATATCAGGCGTATTAGCGTCTGTCCATTCATAGTAAGCTTCGGCAGCCCTGGCAATGCCTTCGAAGGTGGCCAGCTCATCGATCGTGATACCCGTAGCCATGGCAAACCTGTTGAAGATCGTCGTGTTTACAAACAGGACCTCGGTCGACTTGGCAGTCGGAAAAACATAGAGCTGATCATCGAGGATCCTGCCTTCATCGATGAATTGGGGGACATAGGCCGAGAGCTCTTCAGCGGTGAATTTTTCACCCAGGTTCACGAGCAGGCCTTTTTTGGCGAGGATAAGGGCGGTTTTTGGGTATGCCGTGGTTATGTCAGGCATCTCGGGCGCACCTGGATCCCCGGCTGCAGCCATGGCTAGCTTCTCATGGAGGGTCTCGCTGCCGGATATGGATGTCACGCTGATGATTATGTTTTCCTTTGCTCCGACTGTTGCATTGAATTCATCGATCATTGCATCCATCGTGTTTTTCATCTGGCCGCCGTAATTATGCCATAAGGTGAGTGTTACCGGATCCCTGGAGCTGCTGAAAATGCTGCATGCTGACAAAAGCATCGGCAGCAGGAGGGTTGCAAAAATGATGGGTATGCGCTTCATATTTTTTTATACCTGCTTTCATATATATGGTAAACGGCCATTTAACAGTAAATGTATCAATTAACTAAGCAGACTATAATAATTATATCATAGTATTAATAAACTACAAAATATATAAATTTCGTCATAACAAGAAAAATCATACCTGGTATGACCTGCCTGTTTCCGGATTAATCACCTTCAGGGTGATTACAGGTTAATGAACATATTTATACAATAAATTTATACAATAAATCCGGTATGCATTTATAAATACCAAAATGAATCAATAATTTTGAGGAGGAATAACCAATGACAGAACCCAGTTTAAACACCCAGGCACCCCAGGTCGAGGCATTTGACCCGCAGGACATTGAAAAGAACAAGGTCATGGCAGCTCTTGCCTACATATTGTTCTTTCTGCCGCTCATAGTGTGCCCTGACTCCAGGTACGGCCGTTTCCATGCCAACCAGGGTCTGCTGCTGCTGATAGCAGGCATCGCAGGCTCTATCATTTGCGGGATGCTGATATTTTTAGTGATCGGCTTGGTCCTGCTCCCCATCTACAACATAGCCATCTTCGTGCTTGCAATCCTGGGTATTGTGAATGCCCTGAACGGTAAGGCAAAAGATCTGCCCATCATAGGTAAATTCAGGATCATCCAGTGATCGGCAGGAATGATCTAGTAAATTAAGCATTGAGGTGAATAGTATGAGAAAAGCTTTTGCGGTTGTAGCCCTGCTGCTGTGCCTCCTGCTTGCGTTGACCTCCTGCGGCCTGTTCCGGAACATAATCGACAAGAACATACCCGGGGGCAAGCAGTCAAATGATCCCAACAGCTCGGAGGACCCGAACGTGTCTCAAAAGCCTGGTGAGTCACAGGCTCCCGGAATCACAGAGTATACGCTTGCAGCTTATGCCGATCTATGGACCGACCTATACGATGCGAATGCACCGGTGCTGAACGATTCTGGTGAACTCTTGATAGAGGCTGCTTTTCCCAGCCTGGCGTTTATCACGGCAGGCCAGTACGACTTTCTCAACCTGTTCAACAAGGACGGGCGGTATGAAGGGGCGCTGCTGCTTGCCGGATGGAACGGCTTTGTTGAGAAAAACGGCCCTAATTTCACCTTCGGATATGAAGGCATCCGGGAGGAGGGCGGCTGGGGTCCCAGCAACCAGGTTGGAGACAAGCTGGTGGAGCAAGGCAACTGCGAGATCAACGATGGCCATTACTATGTCGAGTCCTACACGGAACGGGACGGATCATTGATCTACCGGACCACAGCCGATTTCCAGTTGATGGGTGATGGCTCCATAATTTGCTTCTATATGACCGGAGAGTTTTTTGACGCAAGAGGCAACGAGAGCCCACATGCCAAAACGGTATACATCAGGAACGGCCCGGGGAGATTTGACATAGTCGTGGCCAAATCTGATGAAATAGGCCCTGAGTTCGAGACGTTCCTGGTATCCCAGCATGGCGATGTCACCAAGGAGGACGCTATAAGGATGTTCGAAGAAGCCGGCTATACTATCGACTATTCAGGCAGCATAGTTGGCAATGCATTTGTGCTGGATTGACAGGTGAAGAGGGTTTGGCCTGTTATTAAAGTATAAAGGAGATGTTACGTGTACAAGAGGATAATAGCTGCGCTTCTGGCCTTATTCCTGCTGGGCACCCTGGCATCCTGCAAGATGATCACCGATGGGATTTTGAAAGGTATTTTCGGCAAGGACATCGAGGTCGGTGAAGGCGGTATAACCATAAAAGACAAGGATGGCGATATAACCATAGGCGGCGGCAAATGGCCCAAAGGCAAGGCAGCCGATAATCTGCCTGAGTTCAAGCATGGCAAGATAATCTCTATCGTGAATGCCAATGACAGCCTGATGGTGTTGGTGGAGGATGTCAAGGAGAACCAATACAGGGACTATGTCCAGCAGGTGAAGCAAAAAGGCTATACAGAAGAGCAGGAGGAGTACGAGGTACAGGGCTACTCGCTCAGCTATGTAGCCAGCAAAGGCAATGCTAAAGTCGGCGTTGTATATTCGGTTTCCACTGAGACTCTTACGATCACGCTGGAAATAAGCAAAGACTAAGCTATAAGATATGCATCGAACGCGGCATGGAAGGCAGGAGGCATGCCTTCTGCCTTTTTCATGCTTCAAGGTATAAAATTCGGCTGCCTGCCAGCAGCGCAGCCTTGCGGGGGATGTAAATGGCATTTTACAAGGAGCCGTGCATAAGATGTGGGACGCTCATAGACCCGGATTCGCGCAGCTGCCCCAAATGCGGCAGCAGGATCCCTTTTGGGGACAGGTGCTTTACCTGCCAGCGGGAGATAAGCAGGGATGACAAGGTTTGCTCCGGTTGCGGCCGCCAGCTTCATGTCGTCTGCCCCGTTTGCAAGGAAGTCACCTTTATACAGGACCGGTGCGAGAAATGCAACGCCGATCTGATGATAATCTGCCCCAACAAGCGATGCGGCGCGTTTCAGTTCTTTGATGCGGAGAAATGTACTGCATGCGGTAAGAAAATCAAGAAAAAGTAGAAGTTTTTCTATAATGTGTTTTGGAGGGTTTGCCCATGCTCAAAGCTTTTACCAGGAATTATGAGGACAACAGTACGGAAGCGGGATTCCAGTTCACCTTCTATTGCGACCTGTGCCATGACGGGTTCAAATCATCCTTTATCGAGTCCGAGACCTATAAAAAAGGCAAGCTGATGCGGGGTATCGCAGGCGGCGCATCGGCACTCGGCCACTTGCTGGGCGGGAGGCTCCATAACCTGTCATACACCGTATCCCACGGCTCACATGTATTGTCCGAGCGGTTTCACGGCATGAGCCCAGAATGGCATAAGGAGCATGAAAAAGCCTTTGAAATGGCCCAAAACGAAGCCCAGCGCCATTTCAACCGCTGCCACAACTGCCGGCAGTGGGTATGCGATGCGGATTTCAATGAGGATGTAGGGCTTTGTGTCTCATGTGCGCCCAGGCAGAATGTCCGGATAGCCAAGGCCAGGTCGGACCGGATCATGGATGAAATTGATGAACAGGCTTCAGCCGGGAGCTTCTTCACCGGGCAGATAGAGAGTAAGACCCTTATCTGTCCTGTGTGCCACAAGCCGTCGGGCGAGGGCAAGTTCTGCAACAACTGCGGCGCGAACCTGTCAATGAACAAGTGCCCCAACTGCGGCGCTCAGGTGGCAAAGGGAGTCAAGTTCTGCGGCGAATGCGGGACAAGGCTGTAGTCTTTATACTTTAAAATTATGGTGAGGTGACTTGAATGTCAGATGATATTTTCAAGGGACTGAGCGGGCTTTCGGGGCTGGTGAAGGGTTTCAGCTCCTTTATGCCCCAGGATGATCCGGCTACCAAGATACTCAACGCGACCACGGAACTGAATGACCTGCAAAAGCGGGAGCTGGAGCTGTACGCCGATATTGGGAAAAAGGTGTTTAGCAGCATATGCAACAAGCCTGAATTTGCTGATATCGTCGATGAACTTGATAGCAACAGGCGCAGGCAGCAGCAGGTTAGAGCCACTCTTGAGGCAGCCCAGAAGGAAAAGGAAGAGAAAATGAGGCTGGAGGAGGTCAAGCGCGAGGAGCGTACCTGCCCTGAATGCGGATACTTAAACGAGGAAGGCATGAAGTTCTGCCAGGAGTGCGGGACCAAGCTGGGAGTAGTAAAAAGCGTGTGCTCCAAATGCGGCACCAAGAACCCGCCCAATACGAGGTTCTGCGGTGAATGCGGCAATAAGCTTATGTAGATGAGCTATGACAACTTAAAGTGGCTAGAGGAGGTTGACAGCCCTGTTCAATTTTGCAGATTGCCAACCTCCTTTATTGTTTTTATACATAATTCAGCTGCGTTGCTTTATAGCCTGTAGTTTGCAGTAAGCCTGCTGGCTGCTGCTGTCATACAGAAGCGCAAGTGCAGGCCAGGGGCAGAATAAAAACAAGCTCCTTGATACAGCCTAATAACAGAATTGCTGGCTTGTAAGGAGACTGCACATGGCAAGGGCTGACTTGTTTCATGAGATGGATAAGCACCTGATGGAAGATGAAGCTCCTTCTGAATACTTGGATTCCTTGCAGAAGAATGGGCTGCTGGGCAGCTACCCCTTTACCATGCTCAGCAGCCTTGAAAGGATAGAGCAATCACCCAAGCATCATCCTGAAGGCAATGTTTGGAACCATACCCTGCTGGTCGTGGACCAGGCAGCGCTCAGGAAGGATAAAAGCAGCAATAAAAGGGTCTTTATGTGGTCAGCCCTTCTCCATGATCTGGGCAAGGTGCCCACTACCAAGGTACGCAAGGGAAAAATCATCGCCTACGACCATGACAGGATGGGAGCGGTACTGGCTGCTGACTTTCTCAGGTTCTTTGGTGAGGATCAGGGATTCATAAAAAAAGTAACAGCTATGGTAAGGTGGCATATGCAGATCCTGTATGTCGTCAAGGACCTCCCCTTTGCCGATATCAAGGGCATGCTCGCTGAAGTGGACCTGGGCGAGATCGCCCTCCTTTGCTACTGTGACAGGTTGGGACGGGGGGATATGGACAGGGACAAGGCTGTCAAAGAAGAGGAAAATGTGAAAAAATTTATAGAAATATGCAGGAAAGCTCGATGACATATAGAAAATATTTTTAGAATAAGATTACATAGCAGCTGAATATAGGTTTTATGTAATCAGTAAATATAGGGGGTTAAGCAATGTTAGACAGAAACAATATCAGAAGCATGGGCAAATGGGCAGGCTTTCTGGGCATTATGTCGATCATTGGAGGGGTGATTTGCTGCATATCATGCTTTGGACTTATTCAGGGCATTTTCCAAATCATCCTTGGTATGAAGCTTAGAAACGCTCAAAAATATGCAGAACAGTTGGCACTGTTCCAGGATCCGGCCGGTGAAGCAGGCAGGCTCAATGGTCTGTTCACCGAATTGGAATCATATTTCAAGATCAACGGGATACTCATGATCATTACGCTGATACTCGGTGTGTTAAGTTTCTTGATGTTCTTCATATTCATACCGGTTCTATCATCATATCTCGAAAATGCGATGAGAAATCCCTACGGCTGGTAATGCTGCAGTCCTCAACCCGGGTGAAGGCAAGATCGCTTTCACCTTTTTTATTTTCCAAAAGTTGATGGCAAATGATATAATAACAACAATGTACATGAATTTGTATCATCATATTTTAGGCTGTATTTGCAAAAAATCTATATAAGTGCCAGCAAGGAGGAGCTAAATGTATCTTCACGAACAAAGGATCACCCGTATGCTCGAGGAGCTGGGAAAATACATATACAAGGACCGGTTGGAGCTTGATGGATGCAGGTTTTGCGAGACCCGCCTTACCGACAGGGATGAGGCATTGAGCCTGGCGGACGGTTGGCGCCCCTTTGGCCGGTATGAGCGCTGGGGAGGGGTCGACAAGACTGGCTGGTTCTCATTTGATATAACCATCCCTGAGAGCTATGACGGAGAATATACAGAAGTCCATATAAGGAGCGGGCGGCAGGGCGAATGGTATCCGGGAGGCCCTCAGTACCTGGTGTTTGTTGACGGCAAGCCTGAGCACCATATGGACCTCTGGCATGAAAAATTCCTCCTGACCGAAAAGGCCAGGGGGGGCCAGACCTACCGGATCGATGTACAAGCCTTTTCAGGGGTAAAAGAGATCCTGACGGGCTTTGAGATAGACCTGTACACGGTAGACAAGCCGGTTGAAGCCTTGTATTTCGATATCAAGACGGTGTTTGACTCCATTCTGCTCCTGGATGAGGGGGACAAGGACAGGATAGATGCTGTGAATGCATTGATAGAGACTATCAACCTGATCGATCTGCGCAAGCCCCGTTCGGAGCTATTCTATGCCTCCCTTGAAAAAGCCCGCCGGTATGCCGATGAGCACCTGTACGGGCCTGACAAGGCCTTAAAGGGCATAACCGCATATTGCCCGGGGCATACCCACCTTGACATAGCATGGCTGTGGACGATCGAGGACAGCAAAAAGAAGGCTGTGCGCACCTTCGTACATAATCTTGAGCTAATGGACCGCTACCCTGAGTATGTGTTCATATGCAGTCAGCCCCAGGTCTATAAGTTCGTAAAGGAGACCTATCCAGAGATCTATGAACGAGTGAAGCAGCGGGTCAGGGAAGGCCGCTGGCAGCCTGAAGGCGCCATGTGGGTCGAGCCTGACTGTAACCTGCCGTCGGGTGAATCCTTCGTGCGGCAACTCCTTCTGGGGAAACGTTTTTTCAAACGGGAATTCGGGATAGACAGCCAGATCCTCTGGCTGCCCGACGTGTTTGGGTTCAGCGGCGCCCTGCCTCAGATATTGAAAAAATCCGGCGTGGATTATTTCATGACGACGAAGCTGAGCTGGAACGAATACAACGTATTCCCCTATGATCTGTTCCGCTGGCAGGGGATCGACGGGTCTGAAATATTGTCCTACTTTACCTGCCATCATGCCGCTTATCTTGGCAGCAAGGCCGTGAATGAGGTCTGGAAGGACTTCAAGCAAAAGAGTATAAGCAGCGATGTGCTGGTGCCCTTTGGCTGGGGCGATGCCGGGGGCGGCCCGACGGACGACATGCTGGAGGCGGGACTGCGCCTGCAAAAGGGAGTCCCTGGCTCTCCGGCCGTAAAACTGGCGGGCATCAAGGAATTCACCCGGGCCCTGGACAGGGCGGCAAAGCAGGCGGGCGAGAAGTTGCCCGTCTGGGTGGGCGAGCTGTATTTCGAGCTCCACAGGGGCACCTACACCTCCATGGCAAAGAGCAAGAGGTTCAACAGGAAAAGCGAGCTGCTCTACCAGGACTGCGAGCTGATAAATGCTTTAGCCGGCAAGCTTGCAGGGACCCCCTATCCCAACAGGGAACTGAACGAGGCCTGGGAAACCATCGCCTTGAACCAGTTCCACGATATCCTGCCCGGTTCATCAGTGGAGGACGTCTACAAGACATCCTTTATGGAGTACAGCCGTCTGCTGGATGAGGGCAGGGGCATGCTGGACAAGGCTGCCCTTACCATAGTTGACAATATCGATACTCCGGCGGAATCGGTCGTGGTATTCAACCAGCTTGGGAGAAAGCGGTCAGACATAGTGGAAATAAAGCTCCCCGAGGGGTATGACGATATAGCCGTATATGATGGCGAAAGGGAGGTCCCGGTACAGGATATAGGCGAAGGCAAAGCGCTCATATTTGCTGAAAACGTGCCCTCGAAGGGATACAAGACCTTCACCCTGCAAAGAAGGTGCAACACACCTGCCAGCCAAAAATGCTCGGGGGAGAAGGGGCGTTCATTCTCCGATGCAAGGCCCGGCAGCTGCCTGGAGGTTTCACCCGGGGGCATCTCAAACCGTTTTTTTGACATCCTTCTGGACGAGGACGGGACTTTTAAGTCAATATATGATAAGCTGAACGGCCGCGAGGTCCTGAAGGCGGGAGAACGGGGCAACGTGCTCCAGGTCTTTGAGGACCTGCCCCAGCGCTGGAATGATGCCTGGGATATAAACATCTATTACAACGAAAAGAAGTGGGAGGTTACTGATCTCGAATCAATCGAGGTGGTGGAGAGGGGGCCTATTCGCGCTGTCCTGAGGATCAAGCGCAGATTTTTGGATTCGGTCCTGGTGCAGGATATCTGTGTTTACGAGGACATACCCCGGATCGACTTCAAAACTGTGGTCGACTGGAAGGAAAAGCACCTGCTGCTTAAGGCCCTCTTCCCTGTGGACGTGCATGCGATATACGGTACCTACGATATCCAGTTTGGCAGCATCCAAAGGCCGAATCACTGGAACACCAGCTGGGATTATGCCCGCTTCGAGGTATGCGCCCACAAGTGGGCCGACCTGTCGGAAGGCGGCTATGGGGTCAGCCTGCTCAATGACTGCAAGTACGGGTATGACATCAAGGGCGGCAATATGAGGATCACGCTGATAAAGTCGGCAGATTATCCCAACATCAACGCGGACAGGGATGTGCATGAATTCATATACAGCCTGTATCCTCACAGGGGAGGATGGCATGAAGGGGGCACGGTGGACATGGCCTACCGGCTCAACTGCCCGATGTATGCATACACCACAGGGAGGCATGAAGGCAGGCTGCCTGGAGAATTCTCCTTATTGTCGGTCGATAAGGGCAATGTCATCATCGAGACTGTGAAAAAGGCGGAAGAAAGCGATTGTATCATCATCCGGGCATATGAAGCCCACAATATGAAAACGACTGCACGGTTTACGTGCAGCCTGGGCGGGTTCAATGCCTATGAGTGCGATCTCATGGAAAATGAGCTGACTGAGCTGCCCGTGTCCCATGGACAGTTTGAATGCCTGGTCAAGCCCTTTGAGATAAAAACATTCAAGATAGCGCTTAAGTAGGATGCGGCTAAAACTTAAGTCCGGGCAGAACAGCACCCGGACTTTATTCTACGAAGTTTACCTTGTTTTTTGCTGCGAAGGATCTGAGCACATCCTTTATCCATGCAAAATCGTCCCCGATGACCCCTTTTTGGATAATAAAGGGTTCCGGTTCATCGTTGACATGGATCTCGATGCAGTCGACCTGCTTCGTGAAAAACAGGAACTTTTTAGTGGCCTTGGTATTTTGTATGGATTTGATTTTGTTTGCCGGGAACCTCCTCCAATGCTTGTCACCGAAGTTGAGTGACAGTTCCCCCATGTCAGCATTGAACTGTTTTACATACTGTAAAGCCATTCTACCATCCCCTTTTTAAATAGTTCCCGCTTGAGAATGATGCTTTATTGTATGTCGGGCTCGATGGGCTATAAAATGAAGCTGCGGGGTTGCATGTATATTATATCATAACATGTACAAATTAGGAACACCAGATATCACATTCCATAAGTAGATTTATATATGATAATAAAACAAAACATAACAAATATTTTAGCTTTCCGGTATTACTCTACATCATTTTACTTCTTGAGAGAGGGGAGGGATCTTCCGTGAAACTGATCATTAACAGCGTCGATATCCTGGCCATGGACGAGGCCGGGCACTTTTACCGGGACGGAACCATCGTGGTCAACGGTGATACGATAGAGTATGCCGGGCCCAAAAAAGGCTGTGAAGAGGAGCACACTGGGGCAAAGCGGATAGATGGGCGAGGGATGTTGGCCATGCCGGGCTTTATCAACACCCATACCCATGTAGCGATGACCGTATTCAGAGGCTATGCCAACGACATGGCCCTTTGGGACTGGCTGACTGGGAAGATCTGGCCCGCGGAAGAGCTTCTTACAGGCGAGGATGCCTACTGGGCGACCCTGCTTGGCGCGGCGGAAATGATACAGGCCGGCATCACGACATTTGCCGACATGTATATGTTTATGACCCATACTGCCAGGGCGGTAGAGGACTGCGGCATCAGGGCGGTCCTTGCACGGGGACTTTCAGGCCCGGATAAGGCCACCGATGAGCGGCACAGGGAGGTGGAGGAGCTCTTCTCCTTGCGCACCCGGGCCGAAGGCAGGATCACTACTATGATAGCCCCCCACAGCGTTTATACCTGTAGCCCGGACTACCTGAAGGTATGCAGGGAGTTGGCCGAAAAGCACGGCGTGGGCATCCATATACACCTGTCAGAAACTGAAAGGGAGGTCAGAGACTGCATCAGGGAGCATGGCTGCACACCGGTCAGGCTCCTTAAAAGGCTCGGGCTCTTTGACCTGCCCGTCCTTGCTGCCCATTGTGTGCACCTTACCGACGAGGATATCGATATCCTGGCGGAAAGTGATGCCAGGGTCTCCCACAACCCCTCCAGCAATATGAAGCTGTCTAGCGGCTTTGCGCCCGTGGCAGGACTGATGAGAAAGGGGATCTGCGTAGCCCTGGGGACTGACGGGGCAGCGAGCAACAATAACCTGAGCGTCTGGAAGGAAATGACCCTGGCCACGCTTATAGCCAAGGGGCGGACCGGGGACCCGGCAGCCTTGCCTGCTAGAGCGGCGCTTAGAATGGCAACCGTCATGGGTGCCAAAGCCCTTTCGCTCAACGGGGTGACGGGCAGCCTGGAAAAGGGCAAAAAGGCCGACATCATATTGGTCGATACAAGCAAGCCCCACTATTTCCCAAGGGGCGATGTAGAGGTCGACCTCGTATACAGCGGATATCCCCAGGATGTGGACACTGTCATCGTCAACGGCAAGATCCTTATGACAGGCAGGGAGCTGACCACTATTGACCTGGACAAGGTGTACCACGAGGTCCAGAAAACCGCTGACAGGATACTGGGGTGATCATGGATATTAATACCTAGGGAACTATAAATTATCAACGATATGTTTATGCTGAGCATATGAAACAGTAATATGAACTATATTAAGCGGTTATTAATAGTTATATAAATGTTTTGTAAAACTTTCTTAATAATAAATGGTTATAATAGAGCATAAGATAAAGCACCTGGCAAAACCACACGGAAAGCGGGGGAAGCAGTAGTGAGAAGGATCGCCGGTTCGGAAATAGGACGCGGATTGACAGCAGCTCTGATTTCTGTTGGCGTGACTTTAGCATTCATTATTCCCGTTTTGCTTATGGAGCTGCTTCAAAACCTCGTATAAAATACATAAGCCGTATCCGGATAAAGAGGATACGGCTTATAAACTGCTTTCACATCCTATTTGGTGAACACATGGTTGCCGATAACAGTCACTGCTCCTGTTTTCATCCTTTTGAGCATCCACCTCGAGGTTGCCGTTTTAGGGTTCAGGTAGAAGAGGCATCCTGAGGTCGGATCGTTCCCCAATATAGCATCGTAGGCTGCATAGTAGCATTCCGGGCCGGGCTCCAGTTTGATCTGGCCGTCGCTTACGCAGGTGAAGGCTCCCGGCTGATATACAACCTCTTCCAAGGTATTGGGGAACTGGGGCGAATTCATGCGGTTTATGACGACAGCCGCGACAGCCACTTTTCCTTCATAGGACTCTCCTCTTGCTTCACCGTTTATGACTGCGGCCAGCAATCGGATGTCCTGTGCCCTTCAATGGGTTTTGCTGCTGATCTCGTTGACCAGCTTATCAACAGGAGTCAAATCATTGACGTCTGATTCGGCGCTTACTGAAAAAGGCGCTGCACAGCAAAGTAAAATAAGGCATACTGCTGTGATCCTTTTCAAAGCCATCCCTCCTCATTTTTATGTTGCTTATTTCGTTTTTTTTTATGCAGCCAATTTATTTCATTCGATGATCGCGTCGGCTACCCTGAAGATATCGCCGGCTCCCATGGTCATGACCAGATCGCCTGCTTGCGCGTTGTCCTTCAAATAGCCTGCGATACCGTCAAAGCCGTCTATGTATACGCAATCCATTCCCTTGCGCCGTATCGTATCAGCCAGGTCCTTGGAATGGATCCCTTCCGTGTTGGTCTCCCTGGCCGCATAGATATCGGCCAGCACCAGGTGGTCGATGCCCCAAAAGGCTTCAGTGAACTCATTGAAGAGCTTCTTGGTCCGGGTATAGGTATGGGGCTGGAATACGCACCAGATTTGTTTATGGGGGTAGTTTAAGGCGGCTTTTATTGTAGCCTTTATTTCAGTGGGATGGTGGGCATAGTCATCGATCACGACGGCGCCCTTCTCCGTCCTACCCTTGACTTCAAATCTCCTGTGGGTACCCTTGAAATCGAGCAGGCTCCCCACTATGGTATCGTCAGGTACACCTATGGTAGAAGCCGCCGCTGCCGCCGCCAGTGCATTCAAGATATTGTGCCTTCCCGGGATTTTCAGCATGCATTTGCCTATGCTCAAGCCATGCCTTATCATATCGAAGGAAGCGCAGCCCATCTCATCGTACCCGATATCCCAGGCATTCCAGTCTGCGCCGGGCTCCAGCCCGAAGCTTACCGTCCGGCACCTGACTTCACCCATGATCCTTTTGACCCTGGGATCGTCATTGCAGCCTATGAGGTATCCCGTTTCCGGCACAAGCCTGGCATATTCGAGAAAAGTCTCGTATACATGCTCGATATCTTTGAAATAATCGACATGGTCCATGTCTATGTTCAATATCACAGCCATGTAAGGGCGGGATTTCAGGAAACTGCCCACATATTCGCAGGCCTCGGTGACAAAATACGGGCTCCGGCCGATGCGGACATTGCCGCCTATGGCATCCAGTTCACCGCCGACCAGTATAGTGGGGTCGAGCCCGGCCTTGTCCAGTATGATCGAGAGCATGGAGGTGGTAGTGGTTTTTCCGTGGGTGCCTGCTATGCCGACGGAGTACTTATAAGACTCCATTATCTGGCCAAGGAGCGATGCGCGGTCTATGGTCGGTATGCCTTGCCTTTTTGTCTCGATCAGCTCGGGATTGTCCTCTTTGACTGCTGCCGTGTAGACGACCAGGTCTGCATCCTTTACATTTTCTGCGCTGTGACCTATGTATACCTTTATGTCATTTTGCCTGAGCCGTTCTGTTATCGATGTATGCTTCAGATCTGAGCCGGACACGGTAAAGCCCTTCATTTTCAGTATCTCGGCCAGCCCGCTCATACTTATGCCGCCGATACCTATGAGGTGGACATGCCTGCCGGCAAAGCTATTGATATGCATATTGCTCAAAAACGCTCACCCCTGCCGGAAAATAACCGTGAAACGCTCTCCATAATACTAATTATATCCAGCAGGCATTGAATTTATTATTACAAATTTACAGTTGACATTGTCAAAACCATGTCCTATAATAGTTAACTGTCAGCACAAATTAAATATCTGGAGGAGTACCCAAGTGGCCAAAGGGGGCAGACTGTAAATCTGTTAGCTCAGCTTTCGATGGTTCAAATCCATCCTCCTCCACCAAGGACCGCAATATGAGGGATAGTCCCGGTGTTGCGGTTTTTTTGTTTTCTTTATCTGCCATCTTAAGAAAATCTTAAACAATTTGCTCATTGGTTTTTAAAATAAATTAATGCATAGTGGTAATGGACAATGAACGGAAGTAT
>JAKORJ010000194.1 GCA_029777885.1 Bacillota bacterium
CCTGAGTGGTTCAAGCCAGAGTCTGAGCGGTTTCAGCGCATCCTTCGCACACAGTTCCTTTATATGTTCCACAACCGCTTCCTGTTGGGTCTTGGCTCCTTTTTCAGTTGCTTTTTTGCAGGATACGATCCTTACTGGCCTGCCGCATGTATCTATCATGCAGACCTGTTTTTCCTCGTCGCTCTCTATCCTGTCTCCTGGTATATACGGAGCCCCGCTCCAGCTCGCCTGCACCAGCTCATATATTTCGTCGTTCCCCACCTGGACGTAGCACCTTCCGGGCTGGACGATCGACGCCGCATCAGGTTTTTTCAGCATTTCAACGCTGTCACTCCTGTCCAGGACCTTCAGGCAGATCCTGAACCTCGTATTGCTCCATATCTGGTCATTGACGACGCCTGCTGGTTTTTGCGTGGCAAGTACCAGGTGCACTCCAAGGCTCCGCCCGATACGGGCTGCACTGACCAGTTCATCCATGAACTCAGGCTGCTGGCTCTTAAGCTCGGCAAATTCGTCCGAAATTATAAGCAGGTGCGGCAATGGCTCCTTTGCTTTTTTGTTGATGTATAGCTGCTGGTATTTGTCGATGTGGTTCACGCCATACTGCGCAAATATGCTTTGCCTTCTTTTCAGTTCACTTTTGATGGACACCAGCGAACGGTAGACCTGGTTGCCGCTGAGGTTGGTTATCGTGCCCGACACATGCGCCAGGCCCTCGAAGCAGTTGGCCATGCCGCCGCCCTTATAGTCGATGAGGATGAAGGAAACTTCGTATGGATGGTAATTTACTGCCAATGACAAAAGGAACGAAATTATGAATTCACTTTTGCCTGACCCTGTCATACCTGCGATCAGGCCGTGGGGTCCATGGAATTTTTCGTGTATGTTCAGGTAGAACGGAACCTCTCCGGCCATATATCCCAGCGGCGCTTCCAGTGACTTGTATGCATGGTTCTCACGCCATCTCCTTTTTATATCCAGTTGTTCCACCGAACCGACCCTGTACATCTCCAGGAACGTGAGGCTTGACGGGATCGACAGGGTAGCCGCATCCTCCTTTATTTTTATAGCAGCCATCTGGCGCGAAAATTTCATCAGGTCATGGCCTGCCAGGCTGTCCGGTTTGAATTCCACCATTCC
>JAKORJ010000195.1 GCA_029777885.1 Bacillota bacterium
ACTTTGTCACTCCGTGAGCAAACTTATTTGTAACTGAACAGCAAGGCTTACAAAAGACCCGGAAACACAGCTTTTCGGGTTTTTTATATTCAGCATGTACGTTGCATGTGGAGGAGGGCCGTAGAAATGTGGCTCTCTTATTTTATTTTTCTGGTACTTGTTCAGTACAGATGTTAAAATATAGCTATAGAGGCAACCTGAAGGATAATCATCATATAAGAAGAGGAAAAGCTATGATACTTCGCAACAGCTTAAAGAGCATACTTCGTACTCCTGTTAAAACAGTTTTTTTGGTGCTGTTGATCACAGCGGTCACTGCATTTTTGTGCCTGAGTGCAAGCACCTGGGCAGCAAGCATAGCAATGCTGCGCGACAGGGACGAAGCCTGCACGACCATTGTGACGATGGAATACCTTGAGGACGCAGGAGTTTATAATGGCACAGACAAAGAGGCAATGCTTGCGGACCTTGTGGGCATTGATTTTGGCGCGATCGCCTCAAATAAAAACGTGCTCCTTTGGCAGCCCATGGATGTGACTGTGGGTATTGTGGAGGGATTTGCGCCTAACAGCAAGGGCAAAGAGGAAAGCAATTACTGCGTACTTATAGTAACAGAGCTGAGACGGTCACGGGAAAACGGTCCATTCACAGGGAAGCTGGTCGAGACCCTGTATTCGGCACGGGAATACAGTGCGGGGCGGACCATTTTTGTTTACGATAACCCGAATGAGGGGATCGAGCTTGACCCCGACCCGGATGCTACATATGTGATCCATGCCTATAATATGGGCTTGTATTCCTACAACCTGGAGGTGCGCTTAAAGCGCTTTTCAAGCCTGGCCGCACAGGAGGCGGGCATCGATTGCTAGGCGATAGCCCCGGCTCTTAAAATAAGGTCTGCAGATGCCTTGCATGCAGACAAAAGCAATATTTACGAAGCTATTGCGCATTACTATGCCGTGATCAACAACCAGGTCACTATTTACCGCACTCAAGAGCCCTCAGAGCTTGAAGAGTTCCACCAGGGATATATATCCCTTGTTTCAGGCCGCCTGTTTACAAGGCAGGATGCAGCAGATGGCGCTAAAGTATGCATAGTTTCCGAAACGCTTGCCAGGAACAGGGGACTGAGCGTGGGCGATACCCTGCTTCTGCGCATGCAGGAGGATGAGACAGCCTCAGCATACGTGTGGGGAGATAAGCTGACTCGGCAGGAAGGCTATACGGTGATCGGTATCGTAAGCTACCATGAGGACTACTTCCTCAATGTTTATGTGCCATATATACCCGATTCTCCGACACCGGTGCGCTTTGCATCCATGCTTGGTCAGGCCACCGTCCGAAACGGCACAGCGAGCTCTTTTCTGAACGATATAAAGCCTATGCTTTCCGAGCGAGTGTTTGTGAACGTGTATGATCAGGGCTATCAGGCTGCGGCAAATGCGTTTACCGTTATCAGGAACGCGGCAGCCGTGCTCACCATTATATCTTGCGTGCTGGCGGTCGTAGCTCTGGCCTTGTTTGCCTATTTGTATGCTCGTCAGCATCAGGAGTCTGTTGAAATAATGCGCAGCTTTGGTACTAGCAAGATCCAGACTCGGCTTTACCTGCTATATGGAGCAGGCTGTATAGCTTTAACGGCCATTGCGACAGGCTTTTTGACCGGCGTAAGCTTTTCAGAAAACCTGGTAGACGCCGCATATAGGTTCGTATCTGAGCTGCAAGCCATAGATATGCGATACAGCGATGGAAACATAGGCCTGATTAAGGAATTTACGCCCATGGCAGCGGATCCGGTCCCGCTTTCGGCAGCAATAAGCGCGGTTGTGTTCGTTTTAGCCATTTCCGTTTGCCTTTACTTTGCAGAAAAAACCATTAGCGGGTCGTTTATTGTACTCAAGCTGCCCATAGGCACCCGGCGCTTGCCTAAGAGGTCCTCAACCGCATTTTCAGGTATGCTCCGCCATGCTCTCCTCTCCATTTGGCGGGGCGGGGTACGATCGTTCATAATACCCGCTCTTTGTGCGGCTGCGCTCCTGTTCACAGCTTCCCTTCAAGCAGCCCGCGCTTCCTATGATGCGGCGCGGGAGGAGCTCTATGAGACCACGGAGCTGAGCGGGTATTGCAGCACGATGAGCGGAAAGTATTCGGGCGGCTTGTACATTCCCAATAACCATGCGATCAAGCTTGTTGAAGCTGACTACTTTGAAAACGTGTCATTCACCTATCGTATGAACTATGGCTACCTCGGCGTAGTCGAGTATGCGGACGGATCAATGGGGGAGCCGGATCCTGTGCCAACCCCCAGTGATGTGTACTCGTTTGAAAACCAGAAAAACAAGCTTCGCACCGAGCCCTACCTTATCTTCACCACTTCCGCCGAAAGCGCGCCGGAGTTCCGGTTTCGGGGCTTTCACGGCTCCTTCATGGAAGGGTGGGATGAAGCACGTTTTTCAAGCCGCGAATGGGACAGGCTGCCATGCATTGTATCCACGCATTTTATGGCGCGGCATGGCATACAGCCGGGTGATACGATACGGGTTTATGTATATTTCCACCAGAATTATATCTTGTTCACAAACATCGATATGCTGGTGGTGGGCTCATTTTTGCGTGCATCCGGCCAGGACAATATCTACTGCCCCCTGCCCCTCGGGGCGCTTGACCCTGATCGGTCTGCCTTGAACGAATTTGGCGGCGAGGATGCTCCTCCTGTGGAAACGGGCAAGTATTACAGCCGCTTAGGCAGCCCGGATATGATCAGCCGGTTGACCCAGCAACAGTTTTTGGATTATCTCCTTGACTTGCGGTATGTTTCATCTCTGTCCTTTACGACCACCCAGGTCCGCAAGCTTGGCGAACTGAAGGATCAGCTTGAGGAAATGGGCTTTTCAGGTCCTAAAATGGGAAGGGATATCAATGTTTTTGTGTTATTGGAGGATTCACGCTTCAACGAAATGATAAGCTCCATCACACAGCGCAGCAAGTACTGGAGATACTCTATCCCGTGCTTCTTTCGCTAGTTTGCATTCTTGCACTCATTACGGGCTTCCTCACCGTTAACAGCCGCAGGGAGGACATAGGGCTCATGCGGGGTCTGGGTGTGTCTAAGAAGCGCATCTTTGGTACTATCTTTGGAGAACAGCTTTTGTTGCTGCTCTTTGGTACATTGCCTGCTGCTGTGTTCTGGCTTATGCGTGAGGGTATAGCTCAGCTAGCCACACCGGGCGTGTATGCGTTCTTACTTTGCTATGCATTGGGGGCAGCAATCTCTGTATTACTGCAAAATGCCAGAAACCCGCTTTCGATCTTGACAGACAACCAATAAGCAATTAATACTAACAAGGATGTGGCTAAATATGGATTGAGTCAAGGGCCAGCCATGTAAAATGGCCCTTGACATTTTTTTATCAATATGTAATATCTTGCACTAAACTGGAGGATATGGTCCACTATCAGCCAAACCATTGGCTAGTGTAGTATTTGACTATATAATTATGTTACACAAAGCATACCTTCACGAATACTACCTGTATGCATGGCAAATTCAACCTTCAGGAGGAGTCAAAAGATGCGATATCATATCGAAAACAAGATCTACCACATAGAAATACTTCCACCGAAGCAGGATTCCGAAAATCTTGAACGAGATCTGGAGCTGTTTGCAGAAAAATATACTCGGGTCATGGATAGTGGATATTGCGCCTGCATAACCGACAATGCTATGGGCCACCTTTCCTTCCAAGGGACTGAAATGATCGAGGAATTGGGGCTGCCGGTATATCCCGAGCAGGTGATGATCCACCTGAACACTTTCCACACCAGGGAAGACCTTGATAACATCCTCAACTACTGCATAGAAAAGGGCATCAAGTACCTGCTCGTTGTAAGCGGTGACGGTTCGGAGCGTTTGCCTAAGTTGAAGCCCTCGGATATCGGGGCCCCGGGTATCGAGTCCGTTACCTCAGTAGAGCTTCTACAGTACATTAGCAGGGAGTATCTGGGCAAGTTCGTGTTGGGCGTTGCTTTCAACCCGTATGAGCCTGAAGACCATGAATTTGCCAAGCTCAAAAGAAAGCTGGCGGCAGGGGCATCCTTTATCATCACCCAGCCCATAATCGAAAGGAATGCCGTTGTCGACAGGCTCATAGCCAAGTATCCTGATATCCCGGTGATAGTCGAAGCCTGGATGAGCAAAAAGCTGCATCTGCTTTCTGATGCGGTTGGCTACACGATCCCGGAAAATACCGGGTTCGATCCGATCGCTACCCTTAAGCTGCTGCATCAGGCTTATCCCCAAAACGGATTCTATTTATCACTGCTTGGTTTCAAAACCCAGTATGACCTGATCAGAGACCTTTGGGTCTAAGAAGTCTAGGATCGGAGGAAGCTTAATGAAGTTAGTAGTATGCATCAAGCAGGTCCCTGCCTCCAACGATGCGAAGATCGATCCCGAAACGAAGCGGATCATCAGGGAAGGCCAAAAGGCGATAATGAATCCCTTTGATACATATGCCCTTGAGGAAGGCGTCCGGTTGAAAGAGAAATATGGCGGTGAAGTGATCGCCCTGTCCATGGGGCTGCCTAAGGCTGAGGCTGTCCTGCGGGAGGCTATTTCTGCGGGTGCTGACCGAGGCATCCTTTTGAGCGACAGGGCATTCGGGGGCTCCGATACCTGGGCTACCAGCTATGCCCTGGCCAAGGCGATAGAAAAAATAGGGGACGTGGATTTGGTCATATGCGGAAAACAGGCGATAGACGGGGACACCGCCCAGGTAGGCCCCGGGATCGCCTCCCACCTTGACTGGATGCAGGCCACCTATGTCATGGCTGTTGACGGCATCGAAGCTGATACCGTCATTGTGAAAAGGATGCATGAGGACAGCTATGACGTATGCGAGCTAAGGCTGCCCGCAGTCCTTACCGTGGTCAAGGACATCAACACGCCGAGGGTCCCCACGCTCAAGGGCAGGCTGGCAGCGCAAAAAAGCGAAATACCGGTATGGAAACCTGAGGATATAGGGGCAGACCCGGATAAGCTCGGCCTTAACGGTTCACCCACGCGGGTAGTGAAGACCCAGCCGCCTGAACCGAGGCATATAGACACCCTTCGAATTGAAGGGGCACCCAGGGAGTGCGCCCGGGCCCTGGTCCGGGAGTTAAAACGTCGCGGCCTGGTGTAGAAAAGGGGGTTAGAGATGATTGCCAAAACAGGTATAGAAAGAGCTGAATACCGCAACATATGGGTCATCGCAGAGCTAAAGTCGGGTGAGATACATCCGGTCACCCATGAGCTCATCGGAGCTGCAAGAGGGCTGGCTGATGCGCGGAACAGTGAAGTATGGACTGTCCTTATAGGTGCAGGGGCAAGTGCCGGGTCAGGATCGCTTTTTGCTTACGGAGCAGACACTGTAATAGTCGTGGATGACCCCAGGCTGAATGGGTTCCAGGACGAGCTTGAAGCTAAGGTCCTGGTCAGGCTGATAAAGAAATACAAGCCCGAGGTCGTGCTTTGCGGCGCTACCACGAGGGGAAGGGCTCTGATCCCAAGGGTGGCGGTGGCGGCCAACTGCGGCCTGACTGCAGACTGTACCGGGCTCTCCATCGATCCGGAAACCGGCGACCTGCTGCAGACAAGGCCTGCATTCGGGGGCAACATACTAGCCACTATCCGGTGCCCCAACCACAGGCCACAGATGGCCACGGTCCGTCCCAGGGTCATGAAGGCCCTTGAGCCGGATGCAAGCCGCAGGGGGAGGATCATCAGGGAAAGCATCCTTGATATGGATACGGGCAAGGGAAAGAAGATCATAGAGATATTCAAAAGCAGGGAAACCGCCCTGAACCTTTCCGATGCTCAAATCATCGTAGCCGGAGGAAGGGGAATGAAGGGGCCGGAGGGCTTTAAGCTGCTAAAGGAATTAGCCTCCAAGGTAGGGGGAGCCGTCGGTGCCAGCAGGGCTGCCGTAGATGCCGGCTGGATCCCGTACGCCCACCAGGTCGGCCAGACAGGGCAGACAGTCCAGGCCAAGCTTTATATCGCCTGTGGAATCTCCGGGCAGATCCAGCACCTGGTAGGGATGCAGTCCTGCGAAACCATCGTGGCCATCGACAAGGACCCTGACACCACGATGATGCAGATGGCGGATATCGCCATCATTGGCGATATACTTGAAATAATCCCCGAAATCATAAGTGAGCTGGATAAGCTATGACCTAAAAAATGATCCAAAGCTTGAGGAGGATAAGTAAATGATCATAATCGGCGAAAAGATCAACACCAGCATAAAGGCGATAAGGCCTGCAGTGGAAAACATGGATGCCGCTGCGATCCAGGAGGTTGCGAAAAGACAGGCTGAGGAAGGGGCTCATTACATAGACGTGAACTGCGGGACCTTCCCGTACAGGGAGCCAGAGCTTCTCAAGTGGCTGGTCACAACCGTGCAGGAGGTCACCGATCTGCCCTTGTGCATTGACAGCGCCAACGCTGAGGCCATCCGGGCTGCCCTGTCGGTTTACAAGGGCGCAAAGCCCTTGATCAACTCCGTGACGGCAGAAAAGAAAAGGTTTGAATCCGTGTTTCCCCTTGTCACGGAGTTCAATACTTCCATAATCGCCTTGTGCATGGACGACGATGGGATGCCCGAAACTGCCGAGCAAAGAGTCAGGATAGCAGACCGGCTGATCAACACTATGACCACGAGCGGCGTCGATATAAGTGATATCTATATAGACCCGATGGTCCGTCCCGTATCGACCGGGACCCATTACGGCCTTGTAGCCCTGGAGACCATCAGGCGGGTCATGGCGGAGTTTCCGGGGGTGCATACAACCTGCGGCCTGAGCAATATATCCTTTGGCCTGCCCGGCCGCAAGCTCATCAACCAGGCTTTCCTGATCTCAGCGATCGCGGCCGGCCTTGACAGCGCCATCCTGGATCCCCTGGATAAAAGGATCATGTCCTTTGTATATTCAGCTGAGCTCTTGCATGGCAGGGATGATTTTTGTATGAAATACCTGGCGGCTTTCCGCGAGGGCAGGCTGGAGCTTTGATCTCCATGGAAAAACTGATTTTGAGGCCGCCGGATCCATGGGAGTCACGGCAGAAAAACTGGAGACACTATAACCTATACCAGGAAAGGTCACAACCTGATATGAAAATAAGGGGGAAGCAAAATGCAGTATAAGAGCGATATTGAAATAGCCCAGGGCACTGAAATGAAGCCGATCAAAGACATCGCGGCAGCTTTGGGCATAGATGAGGAGCACATAGAGCTGTACGGGAACTATAAATGCAAGGTGGACTACAATATCCTGAAGAGCCTGAAGGACAGGCAGGATGGCAGGCTTATCCTGGTCACCGCCATCAACCCTACCCCGGCAGGTGAGGGGAAGACTACCACTACGGTAGGACTGGGCGATGCCCTGCACAGGCTGGGCAAGAAAGTGGTCATAGCCTTGCGTGAGCCTTCCCTGGGACCGGTATTCGGCGTTAAGGGCGGAGCCACAGGCGGGGGCTATGCCCAGGTAGTACCCATGGAGGATATCAATCTCCATTTTACAGGTGACATACATGCCATCGGGGCAGCCAACAACCTCCTGGCAGCCATGCTCGACAACCACATATACCAGGGGAACCAGTTAGGGCTCGATGTCCGCAGGATCACCTGGAAGCGCTGCGTGGATATGAATGACAGGCAGCTTAGGTTCATCACGGACGGGTTGAACGGCAGGACCAATGGTGTCCCTCGTGAGGATGGATTCGATATCACAGTGGCATCCGAGGTAATGGCTATCCTGTGCCTCTCAAAGGATATCGAGGACTTGAAGGAAAGGCTCAGCAAAATAGTGGTTGGCTATACCAGGGATGACAAGCCTGTCACAGCCGGGCAGCTCAACGCCCAGGGCGCCATGGCAGCCCTCCTGAAGGATGCACTGAAGCCCAACCTGGTCCAGACCCTGGAGCATACGCCGGCCTTCATCCATGGGGGCCCCTTTGCAAACATAGCCCATGGGTGCAACAGCATCATGGCTACAAGGATGGCCTTGAAGCTGGGCGACTACGTGGTGACCGAGGCAGGCTTCGGAGCGGACCTTGGTGCAGAGAAGTTCCTAAATATCAAGTGCCGCATTGCAGGACTTAAGCCGTCAGCGGTAGTGATCGTCGCGACCGTAAGGGCGCTCAAGCACCACGGCGGCGCGCTCAAGGAAAATCTGGCCCAGGAGGACCTGGCTGCGCTGGAGAAGGGGATCCCGAACCTACTCAAGCATATCGAGAACATAACCGTGAAGTTTGGCCTACCCGCGGTGGTAGCCATCAACCGTTTCCCCACCGACACTGAGGCTGAGCTTAAGCTCGTGGAGGACAAATGCAAGGAGCTTGGGGTC
Organism: Bacillota bacterium; assembly: GCA_029777885.1. Taxonomy (GTDB): domain Bacteria; phylum Bacillota; class Clostridia; order Caldicoprobacterales; family DTU083; genus JAKORJ01. The sequence continues at coordinate 8,389 of JAKORJ010000195.1, forward strand.
AATGTGGCCCTGTCCGAGGTATGGGCCAAAGGCGGAGAAGGTGGGATCAGGCTGGCTGAAGAAGTGATGAGGCTTGCAGATGAAGGGCGCAGCGATATCAGGTTCACCTATGGGGATAACATGCCGCTCAAGCAGAAGATCGAAGCCATTGCCAGGGAGATTTACGGTGCCGACGGAGTGGATTTTGCTCCTAATGCCCTGAAGGATCTGGCAATGCTCGAGACCTATGGCTACGGGAAACTCCCGATATGCATGGCCAAGACCCAGTATTCCCTGTCCGATGATCCCAAGAAGCTGGGATGGGCAAAGGGCTTCCAAATAACCGTCCGCAACGTGAAGGTCTCAGCCGGGGCAGGCTTCGTTGTGGCCCTGACCGGCGACATAATGACCATGCCCGGATTGCCCAAGGTCCCGGCCGCGGAAAAGATCGATGTAGATGCGTCGGGCGTGATTTCCGGCTTGTTCTGATATGCTTGCTGATCATTATTTAATTTATAACGCTACATATAAAACATGAGCGGGGTGCATGCACCTCGCTTAATTTTTTGGGCTCTATGTCAATTGTTGGGGTAGAGATAAACCCAAGAGTAAATAAACCGAATGTAAAGAGAGGTGTCTTCAAATTTGA
>JAKORJ010000196.1 GCA_029777885.1 Bacillota bacterium
AAAGCCCAGCTTCTGCGCGATCAGCCTTTCAAGGCGGGCCACTTTTTCGCTATCCCCGTCAAAGAGCTCAAGGAAACTGGCGGCAGTACCGGTCGCGCCCCGGCAGCCAAGCAGCTTGATCTGGGGCATGACAAGCTCAAGGGTTTCCATATCGCTGACCAGGTCCTGCAGCCACATGGCCGCACGCTTGCCGAGAGTGGTTGGCTGTGCAGGCTGAAAATGTGTGTATGCAAGCACAGGAAGCGATTTGTATTTTAGTGCGAAGCGGGCAACCTCGAGGATGACACCGGCAAGGGAAGCCTTGATCAAAAGAAGGGCTTCTTTCATCAGGATCAGGTCAGTATTGTCGCCAACAAAGCTGGAGGTCGCGCCAAGATGGATGATCGGCCTGGCTTCCGGACACTGGACCCCGTAGGCATAGATATGGGCCATCACATCGTGGCGGACCTCTTTCTCACGCTGCTCTGCAACCTCGTAATTGATGTCATATATATGCTCCTTCATGGCCTCGATCTGCGAGTCGGATATATCAAGGCCAAGCTCCTTCTGGCTTTCAGCAAGGGCAACCCACAGCTTTCGCCAGGTGGAAAACTTCCTGTCAGGAGAGAATATCTCCTGCATCTTCTTACTTGCGTATCTTTCGCAAAGCGGGTTTTCATACCTGTTGCGCATAGTTATCCTCCTTGAAACTCCCAGGACATATTTTCCCTTACTTTCCTGATTAATAGCCATAGGATCCGTGCTTTTCCTATCTTATATTTGCTAAAACCCATAAAATCATGTTGATTATCCAATGGCTTCCACACACAATGAAGGCGCTCATCATGCCATGCAACCCTTCAATCGCACAGCATGATGAACGCCTTTGTTCATCCGCATAAATTGTATTGTCTGACGGCAGGTTTGTCAATAAGTTTTTCCGTATTGTCATAAGCTATAACACAGGTGATGCCCTTGTTGTAGGCTGAAGAAAATTGTTGTATAATCAAGCCCATGAAACGAGCCAATGAGAAGGTGACTCAGGTGAAACAGCAGCGGCGATATCCTAAAGTGATGATATCCCCCAAGGCGGAGCGCAGCGTAAGGATCGGGCATCCTTGGATTTACGGGGAAGAGATCCGCAATATAGAGGGCGTGCCCCAAAACGGCGGTCTGGTGGATGTATTTGCCGGGAACGCCTTTATGGGTACGGGCTTTTACAACGATGCCAGCAAGATCACCGTCCGGCTCATCTCGCGCAACGCCAATGATACATTCGACGCCCGGTTTTGGCGCCGCCGTGTGGAGTATGCCGTGTTATACCGCAAGACCGTCATGCCCGGGGCGGACTTTGCCTGCTGCCGCCTGATCCATGGTGAGGCTGACCAAATGCCGGGTCTGACGGTGGACCGCTATGGCAGTATCCTGTCGGTGCAGATCGCATGCCTTGGCATGGAGCTTGTCAAGGATACGGTTTACCATGCCCTTTGGGATGTGCTTGCCAGCCTGGGTGAGACCATCACCGGCATCTATGAACGCAACGACCTCACCCTGCGTACACGAGAAGGCCTGCCTGAGTATAAGGGCTGGTACCGGTCCGATTTCCTGCCTGAGCCGGAGTCAGCCGTGACGGTGATATGCGAAAACGGCGTAAGATACCTGGTGGATGTGGAGAACGGCCAGAAAACCGGCTTTTTCCTGGACCAGAAGTACAACCGGGCTGCCGTGGCAAGGATCGCCAGGGGCAAGCGGGTACTGGACTGCTTCACCCATACCGGCTCCTTTGGCCTGAATGCGGCCCTGGGCGGAGCTGAGCATGTGACCTGCGTCGATATCTCACAGTCAGCCATTGGCATGGCAAAAGCAAACGCCGTACGCAACGGGCTGGACGGAAAAATGGATTTTGTGTGCGAGGACGTGTTTGACCTGCTGACAAGATTGGCAGACCGGAAATGCCGGGACTATGACTTTATCATCCTCGACCCGCCGGCCTTTACCAAATCCCGCGATACGGTGAAAGCCGCTGCCCGTGGGTATAAGGAGATAAACTTAAAGGCCATGAAGCTGCTGCCCCGGGGCGGATACCTGGCCACCTGCAGCTGCAGCCACTTCATGACGGATGACCTGTTCCGCAAGGTACTGGCCGAAGCCGCAACGGATGCCGCCGTATCCTTAAGGCAGATCGAAGCCCGCCAGCAGGCCCCGGACCACCCCATCCTGTGGAACGTCCCGGAGACGGACTACCTTAAGTTTTACATCTTCCAGGTAGTATGAATTTGCTTTAAAGCTTCGGTC
>JAKORJ010000197.1 GCA_029777885.1 Bacillota bacterium
AACTGGTCGAAGAAGTAATAGACCCTTGAATAGGTATGGGGCTGGAATACGACCCAAAGCTTGCGGTGCTTGTAATTCCGGCAGGCCTCTATGGTTATCTCCACCTCTGTGGGATGGTGGGCATAGTCTTCGAATACCTTGATCCCGTTCACCTCGCCCCTGAACTCAAACCTGCGCCTTGCTCCCTTGAATTCATGGAGAGTATTCTGTATGCTCTCCAGGGGGATGCCCAGGTAGTCCCCGCAGATGATGGCAGCCAGGGCGTTTGTGGCGTTGTGACGGCCGGGGATGGACAAGCTGAACCGTCCAAGCAGCCTGCCCTGCTTGAGCACGCTGAAGGTCGGCTGCCCTACCGAGTTGTATTCGATATCGGTCACAATATAGTCATTGTGCTCGCCAAGGCCGAAGGTCAGGACCTTGCACCTGCACTCCTCCTTGATGAAGCTTAAGTTGGGGTCATCCCCATACAGTATCAGCAGGCCGTCCTCCGGAACGATCTGGGCGAATTTCAGGAAGGACGCGCGGATCTGCTCGATCCCGCCCTTGAAATAGTCAAGATGGTCCTCTTCAACATTCAATATAACCGCTATGCGGTGCACCGAATGGAGGAAGCTGTCAACGAACTCGCAGGCTTCCGTAACGAAGTATTCACTGCTGCCCACCCTGTAGTTGTTGTCTATCTCGGGTATTGTGCCGCCCACGCTTATGGTCGGGTCCAGGCCGGCATTCAGCAGCATCATGGAGATCATTGACGAGGTCGTGGTCTTACCGTGGGTCCCGGATACAGCTATCGTGCAGGGATAGAGGGATGTCAGCCACCCCAGGAATTCCTTGCGCTGCATCAGGGGCAAGCCGCGCCTTTTTGCCTCCTGCAGCTCGGGATTGCTTTCGTTGATAGCCGGAGTATATACTACAAGGTCACAATCATCCGGGATATTTTCGGCATGGTGGCCGATAATGACTCTGTGCCCTTCCTTTTCCAGCTTTTCAGTGTAGATGCAGGGCCGCATATCAGAGCCTGATATTTCAAAGCCTTTGTGCAAGGCTATATGGGCAAGCCCGCTCATGCTTGTCCCGCCTATGCCTATAAAATGGATCTTTTTGACCTGTGTCAATTCAGTTTTTTTCATGATAATGCGCCCCCTAATGAGATACGTTTGTCTACATTATAGTATACGCGTTTGTAGTTTGTAAATGACGCTGAGCCAATTCATGCCCATCCGCATGCGAGAAAACATTGGCAGCAAAGCTATTCCCAGGGCCGGGCTACACATCTGTAACATATATGGATCTTTTTTCGGCATGAGTATACGATATAAACCCTTTGGCAATAATTGAAGTGCAGTATTTTGTGAGGTGTTTGTATGAAAAGGTATTTATCCTTGACCGGTTTACAGTTGACGGTCCTTGTACTGTCGGTGGCTTTTGGGCTTATCGCAGCCCCGGCTGCCGGTCTTGCCCGCAACAATGCTGATGCAGGCAAAGTGGAGCCCGATCCGGGGCGTATATTAGAAGACCTGGGGATCGAGCTGGATGCAATTCAGATAAAGGGTTGGGCAAGAATAGATGATGGAGACCTGGGCGGCCTTCAAATCGAGCTCCTGCTCGGCAAAATCTTAAAATCATGTAGTGATGCAAAAATCGGCAACGGGGCCGACAGCGACGACATCGCCGTCAGCCTGGACATATACACTGGCTTCAGCCCCGCAGGCAGCGGACACGGGACCTTCCTGACCGCGGAGATCCTTGTTGATAAGCCCGCTGAAGTGGATTATAATCATATACATTGTACCCTGGTAGGCTTGATGAAAGGGCTTTCCAGCGAATACCTTGTCAGTGCCCTGTATATGGGCGCCCTGCCTGGGAAACTGGACGAATCGTCCATTGACAAGGTCTGCAGGCAGATATTTGCTGCCTGCAAGGGAAAGATAATCGAAGGAGTCAGGGGCGAAGGCTTCATAAGCCTGACGGGCTGGTCTGACCTCATAGAAGGCGGCAGCCTCAGCGCCGATGGCCGGAAGATCAACCTGAACCTTGCACTCAGGTACAGCGACTATGATAAAGCGACCCGTGTCTGGCTGGGGACCCCGATCATATTTACAGGGTATTAGCAACATACAAGGCACCGATACATAGCATATCGAGTGGAGGAGGTGACTGATATGCCCAGCTTGGTGGTATCGAAAAGCGGCCCGCTTAAGGGAGAGGTAGTGATCAGCGGCGCAAAGAACTCGGTCCTGCCGATCCTGGCCGCATCGCTGCTGACGGATGATACGAGCAGACTGGATGACATCCCGGACCTTGAGGATGTCGAGGTCATGTGTGAGCTGCTGGAGCATTTCGGTTCGAAGATAACCCGCGAAGGTTCACATATAACGATAAACAACAACAATATAGTCAACTCATCGGCTCCCTATGAGCTGGTACGGAAGATGAGGGCGTCATTCCTGGTGATGGGCCCGATCCTGTCCCGCTTTGGCAGCGTGAAGATCTCGCTGCCGGGCGGCTGCGCTATAGGCACAAGGCCGATAGACCTGCATCTTAAGGGTTTTGCCTCCCTCGGTGCTGAAATAACCCTGGGCCATGGCTATATAGAGGCAAAGGCCGACAGGCTGAGGGGCAACCGGATCTACCTGGACTTCCCCAGCGTCGGTGCCACTGAAAACATCATCATGGCCGCAGCCCTGGCCGACGGGTTGACGATAATAGAAAACGCCGCCGAGGAGCCGGAAATAATCGACCTGGCCAACTTCATCAACTCAATGGGAGGAAGCGTCAGGGGAGCCGGCACAGACACGATAAAGATCGAAGGCGTGAAATACTTATCCGGCGCATCTCATACCATCATCCCCGACAGGATAGAAGCCGGGACCTTCATGGTAGCAGCGGCCATAACCGGCGGGGACATCATACTTAAGAACGTCATAGCCGACCACTTAAGGCCCGTCGAGGCAAAGCTGAAGGAAGCCGGCATCAGTATCTATGAGCTGGAGGACGGGATGAGGGTCGCGGTGGAGAGGCCATTAAGGCCAATAGACTTGAAGACCCTGCCCTACCCGGGTTTTCCGACGGATATGCAGGCCCAGATGATGGCGCTGATGTGCGTGCTGCCCGGTACGAGCATAATAACCGAGACGGTGTTCGAAAACCGGTTCATGCATGTGAGCGAGCTTAAGCGGCTGGGCGCGCGGATCAAGATAGAAGGGCGCAGTGCGATCATTGAAGGGGTGGACCGACTGACAGGTACGGACGTCAAGGCAACGGACCTGAGGGCAGGCGCAGCCCTCCTGATAGCCGGGCTCTATGCCGACGGCACAACGAAGGTAAGGGACATATACCATATCGACAGGGGTTATGAAAGGATAGAAGAAAAGCTCAAAGCGCTTGGGGCAAACATAGAAAGAGTGTCGTAGCTGTTCTAAAAAGCGGTGAGTATTCATAGTATGAAAGGTACGACTTTGCTCAAGTGAGGTGCCTTCCATATGAGGCGATATGCCAGGACGATACTTGTCGCTTTTGTATTTTTGACCATTTTTACAGCAGTGATCACCGGGTTCACCGGCGAGGATGACCCCGGCCTCAAGGAAACCTTTGATCCCGACGAGATCATAATAGTGCCTGAAACGGATGACATAGAGATCACGATGTACAACCACAGGACCGGGAAGCTTGAAAAGCTGCCCCTTGAAGAATACGTGTTAGGTGTGGTAGCAGGGGAGATGCCCGTCAGCTATGGGATCGAAGCTCTCAAGGCCCAGGCTGTCGCGGCACGGACCCTTGCCATATCCAGGCTCAAAAGGTTCGGCGGCAAGGGATGCAGCAATAACCCCGGGGCTGATGTATGCAGCTCCTATGCCCACTGCCAGGAGTGGATCCCGCTAGAGTCTATGCAGAAAAACTGGGGCAGCAGCTTTGACAAGCATTACAATAAGCTGAAGCAGGCGGTCTATGGAACAGCAGGGCTCATAATGAAGTATGAGGGCAAACCTATTGAGGTGTTTTACCATTCGACCAGCAACGGCAAGACCGAGGATGCGGGAGAGGTCTTTTCCCGGTCCCTGCCATACTACAAGGTGGTGTCCAGCCCGGAAGGCGCTGACCTTACCCGCACCGGCGTGACCTTCAGCAACAAGGAGTTCGTGGACATATTCAGCCGGTATTATAAAAACAGCCTGGATCCCAACAACCTGGCAAGCCAGGTCAAAATAAACGGCTATACCAATAGTGGCAGGGTAAAAAGTATAACTATCGGGAGGATCACCTTGAGGGCTACGGATTTCCGCATGATGTACGGGCTCAACTCCACTGATTTCACCCTGCAGTTTGGCAAAGGCTCGGTGACCATATATACCAAGGGCTTCGGCCACGGGGTCGGCATGAGCCAGGTGGGGGCGGACAGGATGGCCGAGGCGGGGAGCACCTTTGAGGATATCCTCCTGCACTATTACCAGGGGGTCACCATCGAGCACTATTGACATAATCGATTCCAAATATCCAATCCATTAGTATTAATTTCTATTTAAATGGAAAGAATACTAATGGAGGTGCATTGCTGATGGGAAAGATGACCTTTAAAGAAAGGATAAAAAATACCTTTACCAGGAAGAAATTTACCGCCTTCCTGGACAGGTATGGATTCTATATAGTCCTGATGCTTTGCGTATGCATAGTGGGCGCCACAGCCCTGCTGACGGCAAACGGCCGCGGTGGTGACACAAAGGACAAAATCGCTGAAGCCGGAGATCCCACCCCCACCATTGCGGAAAACGAGGGCAACACCAAGGGCGACGATAAAATCGATGAGACCGGTGGGTCTGATGAGGCAGGGACAGAGGATGAAAAGCCTGCCGGGAAGGACGATGATGACTCACTGCCGGCTTCAGGCGGCAAGAGCGACCTTAAGCTGATGATACTGCCTGTAGTAAACGGTGAGATAATAAACGGTTTCACCGGTGACAGCCGCCTGGTCTACAGCAAGACACTGAAGCAGTGGTGCAAGCACACCGGCATAGATATAAAGGGCACGCCGGGCGGTGAAGTAAAGGCAGCCATGGACGGCATCGTGGAGAGCATCACCGAGGATCCCTTAAGGGGAATCGAAATAGTCCTGAAGCACGAGCATGAAAAGGATCTTAGGACCGTATACACGGGAGTCTCAACCGGGGATATGGTCAAGGTCGGCCAGCAGGTGGTCCAAGGGCAGACCATAAGCGGCCTGGGCAAGACAGCGGCCTTCGAGATACTGGATCCCGCCCACCTGCACTTTGAGGTGCTGCTGGACGGAGACCACCAGGACCCGCTCCTGTTTATAAAGGATGAATAACAGAAATCGGGGTTACTAGGGATACATAAGTATACATATTGTAAAGCTGCACATCACCAAAAAGTTCGGAAATATCCGAACTTTATTCTTTTTGTCATTCTATAATCAGCTTATTCAGCATATTAATTTTATATATAAGGCAGTCTCGGGCAGATATTGTTAGGGGGGGATTAGACTTTGAAGGATTA
>JAKORJ010000198.1 GCA_029777885.1 Bacillota bacterium
CCTGATTTGGTCACCCGCTATGCCTACTATGACGCATGCATAGATCATGGTACGGCAGAAGGCACTTACGCAGAGCTTTTTACCGCAACCGTGGAAAGCGCTGCCTTTGTGGAAAAGGACCCTGAAACTCTGATTCAGATCGGCTTGTCCTATCTGCCTAAGGACTGCCGTGTAGCCAGGAGCATAAACATTGTCCTTGATGGTTACCACAAAGGCCTGGACTGGAAGACTGTCCGGCAGCAGGTGCTTGATGACAGTGCCGACCTTGGCTGGTTCCAGGCGCCTGCCAATGTGGCCTATGTGGTCATTGGCTGGCTTTATGGAGGAGGAGACTTCAAGAAATCACTGCTTATTGCAGTCAGCTGCGGGGACGATACAGACTGCACCGGCGCTACTTTGGGTTCCATTTTTGGAATAATAAACGGTTATAAGAGCATTCCTGAGGACTGGGTGGCTTACGTAGGTGACGAGATCATAACAGTTGCAGTGGATCGGGGTTCCTGCCCGGGCCTTCCTGCCACCTGTACCCAGCTGGCGGAAAGAACCTTAGCCATGTCTTCTCAGGTTTTGGCAGCCTGCAATACAGGCATCACAATCAGCGATGAGCCCACGAATCTAGCCGGTCTGGAGCCTTCAGACCTGATGGCAGGCGAAGAGCACGCCCGCTGGCTTGCATCCCTGGATGGATCCATTGTTTATGACTTTATTCATACAACTGTCAAGGTTCTGTATCCCAACGGCCCTGGACTGGATGCCGACGGCCAGGCAGAGCTAAAAATCACCCTGATAAATAATATGCCCGACCCACGGCATTACAACATTGAATATATTATGCCGGAAGGATTCAGCCTGGGTGAAGCACCCAGGCACATCAGCCTGATGCATCAGTCTGCATATACCAATATAGAAAAAAGCTTTACTGTCAGACTGGCAGCGGAATATGATGCAGCAGCACGTAACCACGGCGTTAGTCAGATAATAGCTGAAGGACGGCCCACTGTGATCCTGATACCTGTTTTGCTTTATGGATGATACGATACTGCTGAACAGGATGCTGCAGCATCCTGTTCAGCATTTTACTGTCAGGTCCTCCATGATGCGGCGATTCTTCCAAAATACAGTTTTGTTGTGTGCAGTTGGTGTATAATATTTACAGGCACTTATGTTTGAAAAGCCGGCAGCAGAGCACTACAATATAATGTGCATAACAAACTTTAGGATCTTGGCTTATATGATCCTTATACCGTTAGGAGGATGCAATATGGCTGAAATATTATCCCGGGATCAAATATCCGCAGCAGTGGAACAAGCAGTAAGGGAACTGCTGGCAGCTGCAGGATTGGA
>JAKORJ010000199.1 GCA_029777885.1 Bacillota bacterium
CAATAACAAATATGATCCATATTTTGAATTGGTCAGGAAATAATGTTATAATTATATATGATGCATATAAAGCCATCTGGTTTTACGAATCGCAGTGTATGCATCAAATAGCTGAACAGAGGAGGGGAGATGAGTTTGAAGATACGAAAGGCCGTGATACCTGCCGCCGGAATGGGCACCAGGTTTCTGCCCGCCACAAAGGCTCAGCCGAAGGAAATGCTTCCCATAGTCGACAAACCCACTATACAGTATATAATCGAAGAAGCTGTTGCGTCAGGCATCGAAGATATATTAATAATATCCGGGCGGGGGAAGAGAGCGATCGAGGATCACTTCGACAAATCCTATGAACTGGAGGACATACTGAAACGGAAAGGTGAGGAGGAACTCCTGTCGCTGGTCCAGGACATCTCAAATCTCGCAAATGTGAACTATGTCAGGCAGAAGGAGCCCAAAGGGCTGGGACATGCCATATACTGCGCCCGGTCGTTCATAGGCTGCGAACCATTTGCGATCATGCTCGGCGATGATATCGTGGATTCACCTGAGCCATGCCTGAAGCAAATGATCGATGTCTATGAGCAATACAGCGCAACCATACTTGGAGTCCAGCAGGTACCGGATTCGGAAGTGTCCAAGTACGGCATTATAAAAGGCAGCCAGATTGATGAACGGGTTTACAAAGTAGAAGATATGGTGGAAAAACCCGACCGCGAAAGTGCTCCTTCCAATGTAGCCATACTTGGCAGGTATATAGTCCCGCCCGAGGTGTTCACGTATCTTGAAAACGCAGTACCCGGCAAGGGAGGGGAGATTCAGCTCACGGACGCGCTCAGAGCCATGCTGACGACAAACCAGGTCTATGCCTATGACTTCGTCGGCAAACGCTATGATGTGGGCAACAAACTGGGTTTCCTCGAAGCTACCGTTGAATTCGCCCTAAAGCGGGATGAACTAAGGGACGAGTTCGCCGCTTATCTGAAAAACAGGCTGAAATCGCTGTAGCAAGGCAAAGCGCCG
>JAKORJ010000200.1 GCA_029777885.1 Bacillota bacterium
ACTTTGAAACACTGAACGATAATGCCGTTACTGTCAGAGACAGGGATACCATGGAGCAGGTCAGGATACCTGTCGACAATCTCGTAAGCTACCTCAGCAAAAAACTGAAATTCTGATTAAAACAAATCAAGCGAGAGTCAGCCATAGCGCTGTGCTCTCGCTTTGCATAGCCATTTGATTGTTCAAACCTCGCTGATCGCTGATGTAGGGCAGCTTTCGATAGCCTCACGGACTTCATCTTCCAGGTCAGCAGGGACATCCTCTGCTATGGCCTCAGCCTTTTCATCCTCATTCCAATGAAATACATCCTCCACTATGCTTATGCAAAGCCCGCAGCTGATGCAGAGGTCCTGATCCACTTTAGCCTTCAAGAAAATTCCTCCTTTATACTATTTGACTTCTAACTATTATATACCCAAGCCTTGTATTATTTAAACGCCGAGCATATACTTTCTGACCCTGGCAAACAGGATCTCGTCTATCTCCGCCTCTATCCGCACCCCTTCAGGAACATACTCCTCCGTGATGACGTTGCCCCGGCTGTGCAAATCGGATACAAGGTTCCCCTGGTCATAGGGCACCAATATCTGCACGCGCCTTACCGATTCAGGCAGGTGCTCCCGAATAAGGTCTATCAAATCAGACAGCCCTTCCTTTTTCAAGGCCGAGATGTATACCTGGGGCTTCCTGACGGGCAGCGCATCCTTGTCCATAACTGTATCCATCTTATTGTATACGGTAATGACGGGCTGATTTGCCCCAAGCATTCCAAGCACCCGGTCCACCACGTTCATATGCTCCACGGCATTGGGCGAGCCTGCATCCACTACGTGCAACAGAAGGTCAGCCTCTGTCACCTCTTCAAGGGTGGAGTGAAAGGCTTCGACCAGGTCATGGGGAAGCTTGTCAATAAACCCGACCGTATCAGTAATGAGGATATTACGCCCATCTGGCAGGACTACCCCCCTGGACACGGGGTCAAGGGTGGCAAAAAGCTTGTTTTCCACGAAAACCTCGCTGCCGCTTAAGGCATTAAGCAAGGTGCTTTTGCCTGTATTGGTGTAGCCTACGAGGGCACATACTGGCAGCCTGTCCCTTGTCCTTTTCAGCCTAAGGGCAGCGCGCCTTCGCTTCACCTTGGCCAAGGCCTCCTCTATTTCCTTTATGCGGCGGTGGATATGCCTCCTGTCCGTTTCGAGCTTCTTCTCGCCCGGGCCCCTTGTGCCTATGCCTCCTCCGAGCCTTGACAGGGTATGGCCCATGCCTGTGAGCCTGGGCAGCCTATATTTGAGCTGGGCCAGTTCGACCTGCAGCTTACCTTCTGATGAAACAGCTCTTTTTGCGAATATATCCAGTATAAGTGTAGTGCGGTCTATGACTTTAAGGCCCAGTATCTCCTCCAGGTTTTTCATCTGTATGGCCGTCAGCTCATCATCGGCTATGACAAGATTGGCGTTGACCGCCCTGCAGATAAGGGCCAGGTCGGCTGCCTTCCCCCTGCCGATATATGTGGCAGGTTCAGGCAGTTTCCTGTTTTGCAGCTCCTTGTGCACTATCTTTGCGCCGGCTGTCCTGGCCAACTCCTCCAGCTCGTTGATTGAGATTAGGCCTTCGCCGTGGTCATTGAGGCCTATCAGGACCGCCCTTTCCTCCTGGAACTCATCCATCCCGGCTGTCTTATCGACCCCGATAAGCGGGTCCCTCCGCCTGATTTCTTTGATCAAGCGTTCACCGCACAGGTCTTCCGGCGTTAAAGGGCCGAATATGTCATAGGTCTGAGGGTCATCAGGGGGATTTAAAAACGCAGCATAGGCTTCACTGAATTTACCGTCACTCACACCTATAGAAACCATGGCATCAAACCGCAAGGAGCAAAGGGCGTTGATATCCACCCTGGATAGCCTGCCATTCCCGCCCGGGTGGGTGTGGATGCACCTTATTCCGCTGAGCCTGGTGTCACTGCGCCGAAGGCTCATGCTTGGCAGCGGTACCTGCCTGGCTTCACCCACGGATACGTCCATTACCTCTCCCCTACGGTTCAGGTAGACTGAAAGCTCCCTGCCGGTCGTACCGGTCAGTTCACACATCAGATCTATGATCTCAATTGAAAGGAAATTTTCCCTTTCGACCTTGATTACATATAAGCCTTCCAGCCTGGCCAGTGTATGCCGGGACAATCCTTCAATGTTTCCGTTTATCATTGACTCCCACCTTATATATGCAAAGTATATAATGCATAAGGCTTCTTTGCTAATATCATACCCTTGATATATGCAAGATGCAAAGCAAACCTTGAGTAAAATCATTCTTTCCGTCGCTGCAATACGACTTTTAGCTGCTCAGCTTCAAGGCAGTTTATAATAACGTCTTTTTCACACCAGCCCTTGCGTGCCATTGCCACACCAAAGATCATGTATGAGATTTCCGACAGGCTGTGGGCATCCGGGCAGACAGCGAGCCGGATGCCCATTTCCATTGCCTTTTTTACATACCGCCAGTCCAGATCCAGGCGGTAGGGGTTGGCGTTTATCTCTATGATAACGCCCCTTTCCCGGGCTTTTTCAAGTATAGCATCCAAATCGAGGCTATAGCCGTCCCTGGACAGGAGCAGCCTGCCCGTAGGATGGCCAAGGATCGTCGTATAGGGGTTGTCGAGCGCCGCAAGGATCCGCTTTGTCATACTGCATGCGTCCATTTTAAACCGGGAATGGACCGAGGCAATGACAAAATCAAAACGGTCCAGGATCCTGTCTTCATAGTCCAATGACCCGTCAGGCAGTATGTCCGATTCTATGCCCTTGAAGATGTAAAAGTCTTTGTCCTTTTCATTGAAAGCATCGATCTCCTCGTGCTGCCGCTTTATTTCATCCTCCCGCAAGCCCCCAGCGTAGAAGGCCGACCGGCTGTGGTCCGATATGCCCAGGTAGCTGTAGCCCTGCTGCTTTGCCTCCCGGACCAGCTCGGCTATCGTGTTGCTCCCATCGCTGTAACGGGTGTGCACATGCATCACGCCCTTAAGGTCAGAAAGCTTGACCAGATTCGGGATGCTGCCATTGAGTGCTGACTCGATCTCGCCCATATCTTCACGGAGTTCCGGTGGTATGTACGTCATGCCAAGCCGGGCAAAAATCTCAGCTTCGCTGCTGCAGGGCACCAGGCTGTCGTCTTCAAGCCTCCACAGGCCGTACTCATTCAGCTTAAAGCCAAGAGATTTTGCTATATGCCGCAGCTTGGCATTGTGCTCCTTGCTGCCTGTGAAATGGTGCAGGGCGTAGGGATACTGAGCTTTGGACACGACCCTCATGTCCACCCCTATCCCGCTTTTCATCCTAACGCTGGCTTTAGTCCCGCCCTTACCAGTAATATGCTCTACCCCCGGTAGTGACACAAAAAAGTCCATCACTACATCAGGCTCATCGGAGGCCACAAGCAAGTCGATATCCTTTATCAACTCCTTTTGCCGTCGCAGGCTCCCGGCTATGCTGACTTCCTGCACCTCAGGGCATTCTTTGAGCCTGCTTTGAATATCATAAGCCGCAGCACCTGCTTCATGCAGCAAGTGCTTGTCAGAACTCAGCCTGCAATAGTCAATGCCCTTAAGTATATTCTCCTGGGTCTTTTGACCAAACCCCGGCAAACCCACAAGGCGGTTTTCCTTGCATGCATACTCCAGCTCGCCTACGGACGTTATCCCCAGTGTTTCATACAAGGCCCTGACCTTTTTCGCACCAAGGCCCGGTATTCGCAGCAGATCGAACAAGCCGGGCGGGAACTGGGACTTCAGTTCCTCATAATATTTGAGCTGACCCGTTGTGATCAGCTCCGTGATTTTCTGTTCAAGGGCCTTGCCTATCCCCTTGATACTGCCAAGCCTATTTTCCTTTACCAGCTCCGCCAGATCCTCGTCCAGCTGCAATAATGCCCTGGCCGCATTTTCATAAGCCCTTATCTTGAATGAGCTCTCGCCCTTGAGCTCCAGCAGCAGGGCTATTTCTGACAATATGCTCGCAACCTTGTCCTTGGTCATTTTCTTCAACTCCCTGATAGTACAGGTTTACTTCTTGCTCACATGCTCATTCTCTGCCCACATCATCTAGGCTGTCCGCCTTTCGCACTTCAAAACCCTTCTGGGTCAGGATTGGTAGTATATGCCGCTCCATGTCAGAATATTCGAGATACTGATAAAGGTCCAGCTTCTTTTCGTTTTTGAAAACTATCACGTATGAAGGAGCATCCAGCCACTCGCCAAACCCGTTGTAACGCCCTTCTATGCGCCACAGGGAATTTACCTCGGAATATGGATAGAATGTCCCTCTTAATGAAAAAAGCGATGATTTGTCGACTATGCCGTTATGCTTGAATGAGATGTGCGTATTCGCCAGCAGCACTGTAAAGATCAGGCCCAGGCTAACTAATACCCGAGTGAAGCCTCTCATGAATTTCTCTTCAGAGCTGGAGTTCAGGATAGCATCATATTCCAGCTTTCGCTTTGCTGACTTCCGAAACAGCAAGGCATAGACTTTCTTTCGCATAAAGTATGACAGGCATATGGCAGTCAAAAATGCGGGCAGGAACACAAACATGGCGTTGTATAATTCGATGCCGGTATTGTACAGGGATTTCCCGCTGAATATAAAGAGGCATAGATAATACAAGGCGAGATAGAGCACGAGCAGTACCGGCGTTGCGAACAGCCAGGCCAGGAGGAGCACCGGAAGTTCACCTGCATTGTTTTGTGCCTTTAAGCCTTCGCGCAGTGTGTTAAGACCATTCGGTACAGCATCATAGCACTCGCCTTCCTTCAGCGACTTTAGAAAAGCCAGCAGCCTTTCCTCATAGGCAAGGCGTTTTTTGTATCGTGAATATGACTTTATAGCCTTTATATACTTTCCGTTCAAAAAAGTCAGATATCCGCCTGTTGCATAGCGGAGCATCAACCAATCGTTATACAGTTCTATATTGTAGTTTAAAATAGCCTCTGCCACTTCAGGCGCTATATAGTCCTGAGGCTCAAACAGTTTACTGTTCCACACAGCGGCAATGTCAGCTTTAACATTGTCATACACCTGTTCAACCAGGTCCTTGTTTGCAGCTATGTCAGCAATTCCAGGTATGAAGCTTTTCACATCCCCTGCAATAGTCTTAAAACACTCATTCATGAGATCTGCGTTTGGTATGTAGGGATATATGTAGCACTTAAAGTTG
>JAKORJ010000201.1 GCA_029777885.1 Bacillota bacterium
AAATGGTAAGCGAAGAGGCAGAGATAACAGTTTAAGGAGTCGATTCGAAATGCTTACGGCAATAGTCGGAATAAACTGGGGAGATGAAGGCAAGGGCAGGATGGTGGACCTGCTTGCTTCCCAGTATGATATCGTGGTCCGGTATCAGGGCGGCAACAACGCAGGGCACACGGTGGTGAACGACAGGGGGAAATTCATACTCAACCTGCTCCCCTCAGGGATCCTGCACCATGGCACCGTGAATGTCATGGGGCCTGGCATGGTGATAGACATAGAGCACCTGTGCAGGGAGATAAACAGATTTATCGAAAAAGGGGTAGAGATCACTCCGGAAAATCTGAAAATCAGCCACGGAGCCACGATCTGCTTCCCCTACCATGTACGCCAGGACATCCTTGAGGAGGAACGGCTGGGGGATAAAAAATACGGGTCCACCAGGCGCGGCATCGCACCGGTGTATGCCGATAAATACATGAAAAAGGGCATACGCATGGACGATCTGCTCTTTCCGGACACCTTGAGAGATAAGCTCGGAAATATCATTGAGTGGAAAAATCTGCTCATCCACAAGGGCTATGAAGATAGGACCATTGATATAGACGAGATGGTAAATTGGCTGCAAATCTATGGCGAGCCTATCCTGCCCTATATCTGCGACGTTTCTGAATACCTTGACAAGGCGGCCAGGGATGGTAAAAACATACTGTTCGAGGCCCAGCTCGGGGCGCTGAGGGATATAGATTACGGGATCTATCCCTACACGACCTCATCTACCACCCTTGCCTCCTTTGCGACCACGGGAGCAGGCATACCGGGTGCAAGGCTCGACAAGGTCATAGGGATAATGAAGGCCTATTCCAGCTGCGTCGGTGAAGGCCCCTTCGTTGCGGAGCTTTTCGGTGAGGAAGGCAGCCGGCTCCGTGAAGCGGGAGGCGAGTACGGGGCTGCGACCGGAAGGCCACGAAGGGTGGGAGCCTTTGACATACCTGCGTCACGCTATGGCATAAAGGCCCAGGGCGCTGACGAGATCGCCATTACAAAGCTGGACGTCCTGTCATATATGGAGAAAATACCTGTCTGCGTTGCCTATGAGATCGACGGGGAAAGAACAGACCGTTTCCCGACAGGGGACAGGCTGCTCAAGGCCAAGCCTGTATTTGAACTGATGGACGGCTGGCAATGCGACATATCCTCCTGCCGCAAGAAGGAGGATCTGCCCCCTGCTGCCGCCGCTTATATAAGGTTCATCGAAGAGATGACGGAGTGCAGGATCCGCTATGTATCCGTAGGAGCAGAACGGGATGCATATATTCAGATGTACTGACAGCAAGTCGCTGACATATGCCTGGACTTGGCCAGAAAGGAGCAAAAAGATGAACAACGAACATGTATTGATCCTGGACTTCGGAGGGCAGTACAACCAGCTGATCGCCAGGAGGGTAAGGGAATTCAATGTATATTGCGAGGTCGTGCCTTATAAAATCACAGCCAGTGAGGTAAGGGAGAAGAATCCCAAGGGGATCATCTTTACCGGCGGGCCTGCCAGCGTGTATGCCGATAATGCCCCAAAGTGCGATGGTGAAATTTTCAGGCTGGGCATACCTATCCTGGGTATCTGCTATGGCGGCCAGCTTATGGCTGCAGCCCTCGGCGGCTGGGTCAGCAGGTCGAAAAGCGGGGAGTATGGCAAGACACCGCTTAAGGTCAATCAAGCATCCCTGCTGTTCAAGGATATCCCCCAGGACTCTGTCTGCTGGATGAGCCATAAGGACTTTATTGAGAAAGCCCCAGAAAGCTTCATGGTCACTGCCTCCACTAATGACTGCCCGGTAGCTGCTATGGAGAACGCGAGCGCTAAGCTTTATGCGGTCCAGTTCCACCCGGAGGTTGAGCACACTGAGAAAGGGCGGGACATCATCAGGAATTTCCTGTACGAGGTATGCCGGTGCACCGGGAGTTGGACGATGAAGAGCTTCATAGAGAGGGAGATCCAGGAGATCCGTGAAAAGGTGGGGGACAAAAAGGTCCTTTGCGCCCTGTCCGGGGGTGTGGATTCTTCGGTGGCGGCGGTGCTGGTGCACAAGGCCATAGGTGGCAATCTGACCTGCATCTTTGTTGACCATGGGTTGCTGAGGAAAAATGAAAGCGACTGGGTCGAGGACCTGTTTAGAAACAAGTTCAACATGAATTTCATCAGGGTCGATGCGGGCAAGCGCTTTCTAAGCAGGCTCAAGGGGATCGAGGACCCGGAAAAGAAACGAAAGATAATAGGCGAGGAATTCATCCGGGTATTTGAAGAAGAAGCGAGGAAAATAGGCGAAATAGACT
Organism: Bacillota bacterium; assembly: GCA_029777885.1. GTDB lineage: Bacteria > Bacillota > Clostridia > Caldicoprobacterales > DTU083 > JAKORJ01. Next base: position 2,329 of record JAKORJ010000201.1, read on the forward strand.
ACCTGGTCCAGGGGACCCTGTATCCGGATATCATCGAAAGCGGAACTGATACTGCCGCGGTCATCAAGAGCCATCACAACGTCGGCGGCCTGCCCGAGGACATGCAGTTTGAGCTGATCGAGCCCTTAAGGTATCTTTTCAAGGACGAGGTAAGGGCGGTAGGATCAGAGCTGGGCCTGCCTGACGAGATCGTATGGCGGCAGCCCTTCCCGGGGCCTGGCCTGGCAGTCAGGGTACTGGGCGAGGTAACGGGAGAAAAGCTTGAGATAGTCAGGGAGGCGGATGCCATCGTCCGCGAGGAGATCCGGAAGGCCGGGCTGGAACGAAGCATCTGGCAGTATTTCGCAGCCCTCTTGAACATCAGGAGTGTCGGAGTCATGGGGGATGAAAGGACCTATGCCAACACAGTCGCCATCCGGGCCGTGACCAGCTCCGATGCGATGACTGCCGACTGGGCGAGGATACCCTATGAGACCCTGGACAGGATCTCCGTAAGGATCGTCAATGAGGTAAGGGGCGTCAATCGTGTCCTGTACGATATCACCTCCAAGCCGCCGGCAACGATCGAGTGGGAATAAATAGAGCCAGGCCGGAAACCCATCCGTAACAAGGGTTTTCGGCTTTTTCAATTCTTGAAGCATGCATTTCACCTGATTGGTTACTCGATTAGTGCTAACAAGTATAATATGTTATAATTTATTAATGATGGCAAATCAAGCATAGGTTCTATGATTCTTATAAATCAATGGAACAGACTTTGAAGCACTTCGAATAGAAACGGGGAATGGAGGGAATCGATTGAACAAAACCGCAAGGAAAAACCTTATAGGATTATGTATAGGTATGCTTTTAATGTTTGTTTGGATTTTTGCTACTGTCTTTTTAACGGGTGGGCGAGAACTTGAAGGTTTCTCAAAACTAGATTGGATGATTTTCTCCTGTTTTCTGATAGTTGAAATAATCACCATAGTGATTACATTCGTATTTGCAATTAAGACAGGCAAAGAAAATAATAAGGCACTGAATGAGATCAAATCGGATAGTTCGATAGCAAATGAGGTGAATGCACTTCCCGCATTGACGGAAAAAAGAGAGCGAAGACGCGGTATTCTTATGCTTATAACAGCCTGGATCTTATCTTTAATGTTCATGATTTTGGGCATTGTTTTACAAAAAAATTCA
>JAKORJ010000202.1 GCA_029777885.1 Bacillota bacterium
GTCGTCGCCCAGCCTGGCGGCATCCCCCTGGGAAAGGACCACTTCTTCGTCGCCGGTCTCTACGACCTTTATGAGCATATCCTCCAGCATAGCCCGGTATTCCACGTCAGGCATTGAGCCGAGGGCTTCAAGGCAGGCTCTAAAGGCCTTGTCTATCATGTCCTGCTTGACAGCCAGCACTTTTTTGCGCATGTCAAGCTGAGCCGCCGACACCATGCGCCTGCTTGTGTCCTGGGCTTTGGCCTCATACTCAGCCCTGATCCTGGCCGCAGCCTCATTGGCCCTGGCTTCGGCAGCCTTCTTTATTTCTTCTGCTCTTTTTTCTGCATCAGCCATCCTGCTCCGGGCTTCAGTCCGGGCGTCCTCAAGGATGCGCTCCTTGATCCTGTTAAGTCCGTTCATCAGTATCTCTCCTTAAGCAACCGGTATGAAGTATACGATAAGGAAGGATGCCAGAAGAGCAAGGACTGCATAGGTTTCAACGATAACGGCAAAGGTAATGGCTTTACCTACTTCTTCAGGCCTTTTAGCTATAAGGCCGACACCGGCAGCTGCTACCCGAGCCTGCAAAATAGCTGAAATGAGTCCGACGATCGCAACGGGCAGTGAACCGATCAGGAACAGCCAGCCTGTCTGCGGTGAAACTGATACCATTCCGCCAAATACATTCAGCCTGATCAGGATTATAAATCCGATAAGGAATCCGTATATGCCCTGTGTACCAGGAAGAGCCTGGAGCACCAGCACCTGGCTGAACTTGTCAGGATCCTCAGATACGACTCCTGCACCTGCCTGACCTACAATAGCAACTCCTCTTGCCGAACCAATACCTGATACAAATACCGATAATGCTACTCCTATCAAAGCCAATAGTTGACCTAATTCCATTTTTGTCTGCCTCCTTAATTTGTTAGATCTATATATTTGGTTTTTATAGATAAAGGCATAAAGGCATGGCCTCCGCCTTCAAAAAACTTACCGAAGAACTCTATATACTGAAGCCTGCTGGCATGTACGAACGCACCCAGGATATTTATCACCAGATTGAAGATGTGCCCGACCAGGAAAACAGCCGCAGCAAATATGAAGGTATACCACGCACCGCCCAGCATGGACGCCAGTATATTGAACACCATCCCTATGATGGCTGATGACAGTCCCAGTGCAAACAATCTTGAGTATGACAGGACATCACTGAATATACCGGTTATGTTATACAGGCTGAGTAGCCCGGAAAAAAGTCTGGCGATGATATTCTTTTTGCTTCTGCCCTGGGTCAACACCAGCCCTGCCGCACCGGCTATAGCCATATATTTTCCCACTGCCGCCGCAGCCGGCAAGAACATAAGGAGCAAGCCGATGATAAGTACGAACCATAGTCCCTGATCAAAGACAGCGTCCCAGACGTGGCCATCCCTTATGCTCATGTATGCTTTGGCAGCCATGCCTGCAAAAACATGGAGCAAGCCAAATGCAAAGCAAAAGCCCAGCATCATCAGGGGATCTTCCATGGGGTTGAACCAGACGACAGCAGTCTTCAGGCCGAGCAAAGGAGCGACCCTGTCTCCCATATCACCAAACCAGCTGCCGGTCAGGATGCCCCAAATGACGGTAGATATTCCACACAAGGCCATTAGCAGGCCGAGCTTA
>JAKORJ010000203.1 GCA_029777885.1 Bacillota bacterium
CGCAAAATGGCCAAGGCGACAGCGTTCGCCGTTGCCGGGCCGGAAATAGCCGGATCCCTCTGATTGGAGGTGCCGGCGGTATATGGTCATGCTGATGACGGTCTTGCTGCCTGAGGTCTTGCTGTACACGGCGTTTACCGCGCCGAACCGGAAGGAAATACCTCTTAGGTTTTATGAATATACCCGTTAGCTATCGCTAACCACATATTTCTGTAAATTTTTAGTTCATATTGGAAAAATTGAAGGGTGTTCAATCTCTGTGATGTCTGTTATAATAATCATAGGAAACAAGATCGGGTTTGAATAATATATGGAAAATCTATCAATCATTGCGTTGATCGCCGCTACCTATTCAAATCCAAGCCTGCTGGGCAAAAAACAGGAAGGTTCGCTCTGCCAGAGAACGAAGCCCTTCCTGCCTCATCAGAATATCCCCATAAAAGACTGGAAATCCATGTCCTCGATATGATCATCAACCCCAAGATGAGGTTTAATACAATATAGAAAGGATGATAAATCATGGCTACGTACAGGGAAATACAGGGGTATATCAAGACCAGCTTTGGCTATGTGCCAAAATCAAGCTGGATCGCGCACTGCAAGGAAATCTACGGCCTTACGCCAAAGGTATCACCAAACAGGCACGATGCCGAAAAGCGCGTTTCCCCTTGTCCTGAGGACAAGAAAACAGATATTCTGCGCGCTTTTCAGCATTTCGGCATGTTTGGCGCTGATAAGTGATATGAAGGCAGCCGCGCTTTACCAGAGGTAATGCGCAGGGTTACGGATGTACTTCTCGTATATTGCTTTCACTCTGTCCATCTGCTCATCACTCAGGGATGGCATATCAGACGCTTCTATATTTTGCTTGATTTGTTCTGCACTGCTGGCGCCTGTGATGACGCAGCTTACTTCGCCGCGCATTAAAATCCAGCGCAGCGTGTTCATCGTCAGGCTGCTATTGCCAAACAAGGCTTTCAGCTCCGCCACAGCCTCCAGGCCCAGATCGTAATCCACGCCGGAAAAGGTTTCTCCCTTATCAAAGGCCTCGCCTTTGCGGTTAAAGAAGCGGTGATCCTGCGCATGGAAGACCGAGTCCTTGGTAAATTTGCCGGTCAGCAGGCCGCTGGCCAAGGGCACCCGCACGATGATCCCCACGCCCTTTTCCCGGGCTATCGGAAACAGCAGCTCATGCGGACGCTGACGGAACATGTTGTATATGACTTGAATGGAAGCCATGCCTTCGTATTCCATGGCCTTCAGGCCTTCCTCAACCCGCTCCACGCTGACGCCGAAATGCTTGATCTTCCCTTCCTTCTGCAACTGCTGCAGGGTCTGGAAAATCTCCGGCTTGTAGAATACATCAGTCGGCGGGCAGTGCAGCTGGATCAGATCCAGGCTATCCACGTCCAGGCGCTTCAGGCTATCCTCTGTATACTGAATGACTGCCTCGCGTGTATAGCCGGCAGCAATGTGCG
>JAKORJ010000204.1 GCA_029777885.1 Bacillota bacterium
GAAGGAATAGGTCACCACCTCATAGAGTCCGGCGCCTGTCAGCCTGTTCTTTACGGCGCTGAGCAGCTTTTCCTTGCGTGACCGCTTACCCCTGGCTGCTGACCCTTCCATCAGTGTCATCGGTATCTTGTCATAGCCATAGATCCTGGCCACCTCCTCTGCCAGGTCCGCAACGCCTTCTATGTCATTGCGGTATGTCGGGATGACAGCGGTCAAGGTTTCGCCCTGTACGTCAGTATCGATGCCTACCCTGTTCAGTATCCCGCTAATAGTGTCTACGCTCAGGCTAAGCCCCAGCAGCTCATTGATCCGGTTCCACCTGACATTTATGGTCCGCTTCTCAAGAGATGCGTTCAAAACATCCAGTGTACCGTTAACCGCCGTGCCTGCGCCCAGCTCCTGTACAAGCTGGACTGCCCGGTCCAGGGCCAGGGCGACCGTGTTGATGTCGAGCCCTTTTTCAAAGCGCATGGACGACTCGCTGCGAAGGCCCAGGGCTTTGGATGTCAGCCTTACGCTGGCGGCATTGAACAAAGCGCTCTCGAATACGATGCAGCTTGTCTTTTCGGTTATCTCGGAGTTAGCCCCGCCCATTACACCGGCTACCGCTATGGGCTTTTTTGCATCGGCTATTACGAGCATACTTTCAGTCAACTGCCTGTCCTTGTCGTCAAGGGTCTTTATGGTTTCACCGGGCCTGGCGGACCTGACCACTATGGTCCTGCCCTCTATGCTCTCAATGTCAAAGGCATGCATGGGCTGGCCCATTTCCAGCATGACATAGTTCGTGATGTCAACTATATTGTTGATCGGCCTGATGCCGGCTGCCGCAAGCCGCCTGCGCATCCACTGGGGCGAAGGCCCCACTTTTACATCCTTTACGACCTTAGCCATGTATCTCGGGCACAAGTCCGGGTTTTCGACCCTGACAGCCAGTTCTTCATTGATATCGCCGACTCCTGCTTTCAGGGATACTTCCGGCATCCTGAATTCCGTACCACAGGTAATAGCTATTTCCCTGGCAATGCCTATAATGCTCAGGCAGTCCGGGCGGTTTGATGTTATTTCAAAATCGATCGCTTCACCGCCCAGGTCCAAAGCTTCCTTGATGTCTGTCCCCGGCGCATAGTCCTCTCTCAGGATAAGGATTCCGTTTACCCCTGCACCGGGATAATCCTCCTCCTTTAGCATCAGCTCTTCCCCTGAGCACAACATCCCCTGGGACTCCACGCCTCTCAGCTTGCCGCGCTTTATAGTGATCCCTCCGGGCAGCTTTGCGCCATGCAGGGCTACAGGCACTAACTGGCCTGGCTCTACATTGGGGGCGCCGGTCACTATCTGTACGGTCTCCTGCCCGACATCCACCGTGCATACGACCAGCTTGTCCGCATCCGGATGGCGGTCGACTGAGAGGATCCTGCCCACCACGACATTGGATATATCTTCACCTAGAGCAATGACCTCTTCCACCTTGGACCCGGTCATGGTCATCATGTCGGCCAGCTCTTTGACGCCTATGTTTATGTCTGTATAGTCTTTGACCCAGTTTACAGGTACCTTCATTTCCAAAGCCTCCTTTAAAATTGCTTCAAGAACCTTATATCATTTTCGAACAAGAGCCTGATGTCATCTATGCCATATTTTATGTTGGCGATCCTGTCAAGGCCCATCCCAAAGGCAAATCCGCTGTATTCCTCCGGATCTATGCCTGCATACTGAAGCACCTTGGGGTGGACCATGCCTGCGCCCAGGATCTCGATCCAGCCTGTATAGGAGCAGACCCTGCAGCCTGCCCCGTGGCAGATGGCACAGGAAACGTCGACCTCTGCGCTGGGCTCCGTAAAGGGGAAATGATGAGGCCTGAACTTCGTCCTGGTCTCAGGGCCGAACAAGGCCTTTGCAAATACATCCAATACTCCCTTGAGGTCGCCCATCGTTATGCCCTTGTCCACGACCAGGCCTTCGATCTGGTGGAAAATGGGGGAATGGGTCGCATCCACCTCGTCAGACCGGTAGACCCTGCCAGGCACGATTATCTTGATTGGAGGCTTCTGGCTCTCCATTACCCGCACCTGGACCGGCGACGTATGGGTGCGGAGCAGGATGTTCTCGTTGATATAAAAGGTATCCTGCACGTCCCTCGCCGGATGGTTCTTCGGGATGTTCAGGGCTTCGAAGTTATAGTAGTCGTATTCGACCTCGGGGCCTTCGGCCACTTCAAAACCCATGCCGAGGAATATATCCTTAAGCTCATTCAGCACGGTGGTCAGGGGGTGAAGCTTGCCCGCAGCCGGGCGTTTCCCCGGAACCGTAACATCGATCGCTTCGGACTCAAGTTTCTGCTTAAGCTCCGCCTCTTTCAGCGCGACAGTCTTCTTTTCAAGCTCATTTTCAAGGTAGGCCCTGATCTCGTTGGCTATGCGTCCTACTACCGGGCGCTCTTCAGCAGGCAGGCTGCCCATTTCCCTGAGCAACAGCGTCAGTTCGCCCTTTTTGCCCAGGAACCTTACCCTGAAATCCTCCAGCTCGTTAAGGCTGCTTAGCTTTTCTAAGGCTTGTACTGCTTCCAGCCTGATCTGCTCAAGTTTGTCTCTCATTTGCGTATGCTCCTTTCGATGATATGAAAAATAAAACCTCCGCCCCCTTGGGACGAAGGTCAATTACCTGCGTGGTACCACCCAATTTCATTTCATGATGAATGAAACCTCTATCAGATATAACGGTCTGTGCCGGCAAGGCCTACTGCTGTTTCAGCCCGCAGCTCAGGAGCGAACTTCGATCCAGGTCTTTATAGGAGCGCTTTCAGCCTGCGACGCTCCCTCTCTATATAAAGCCTACTGGAACTACTCCTCTCCGTCATTGCCTTTACTTTAGCGTTATCAAATGTCTATACACCAGATAGGCAGTTGGCAAACCAGTTGCTTCGAAAATCCTCCAAAAGAGCTCAGCCAGCATGGAACCCGACTCCTTCAGCAGGTTATTTTAAGTAATTATAGCATACCAGACCTGCCTATTCAAGGGAC
>JAKORJ010000205.1 GCA_029777885.1 Bacillota bacterium
GGCGAAGCTCTGTTTCAGTAGGCGAAATGCCCAGGTTTTCAAGCTGGAGCATGATCAAATTCTTCTCATTGTCCGTCTCCGTCTTCAAATTCGCTAAATTGCCCAGCCTATCGTCGATCATAGGCAGCTTCATATAAGCCTCTGTTATCCGGTCGCGCAGGCCAAGCAGCAGGTCTACGGTCCTGCCTGCATCCATGTCATCGTCAAGCTCCGATTTTATGACGGTCAGCATTTCGTCCCGATTGACCGAAATGTCCTTGTACTCATCGAAATATTCCTTTACCGTGTTGCGGTTTTCCCATGGAAAATCGTCCGATATGCCTGCACCCGGGTGATCCTCAAGCCTGGCAGTGAGGTCCTTGATCTTGCTTATGTCGTCATAGGTGTTCACCAGGCATTCCAATACATCGAGCCTGGCTTCATCAAGCCTGATATTTTCGTCCAGGCTCTTTTTCTGGTCTTCCAGCCTTTGAAGCTCCTGCTTTTCCCTCCGATAGGCATCTACCTGGCCCAGGGCAGCTTTCCTTTTTTCAATGCCCTTAACGATGTCATCATAGTGATTTTTCATATTCCTGACATTTGGAGCGCCACTTTTTCCTCCGATACCCTCAGCCACTTTTTCGAAATTCTTTTCTAAACGCGGTATACCAGCTATATCGCTCAAGCCGGCGCCCAGCAGGGCTGACTGGAGGCGGCTGACACCGTCCTTCCCTTCCAGGTCCGGGGGCAGGGCGGCCAGCTGGTCAAGGCTTATGGTATAAAGGTGCTTGTATGTAAAATCATCAGGATACAGGTCGTCTATGGTATATTCCTTGTCTGAACCTGAAAACAGCTGTGGGGCGGAATAGCCTTCCAGCTTCAGCGTGCAGATGTCATTCGACCTGCCTGGTATGATGTCCGCTTCGACCCTGTATTTGGTTTTGGCAGGCGGTAACGGCCCGTTCTTGGTAAACCCGCTGCAAAGATACCGGAGCACCTTCATAAGGGTGCTTTTACCCGAGCGGTTCCTGCCGCCTACGACTACAATGCCGGGCTTTATATCATCGAGTGTCTGATTGCGCAGTATCCCAAAGTCCCCTATATACAGCCGTTTTATCCTCAAATCAGTCACCTGCCTTTTCTGAGATCTTTTCAAGTATCAACTGGCATGCATCCTCTATCACAGACCTGAATGTGTCATCATCGAGGAAAAACCGGTCTTCGACCCTTGCTTCATGATCCCCTGACCCCTGCCAGACCAGCCCCAGCCCAGACTTAAGCTGCCTTGCCTTGCTTTCATCGCTAAAAAGCTCGCCGACTGACTGCTCCAGGAGTTTACGCAAGGTCGCATGCTCGGCAAGGGTCTGGTCCGTGAGAGGACTGCTTGTCCTGATCACGACCGAGTCGGTCCATATAAAAGGCCTTAAGCTTTCCAGCTTGCTTCTCAGGGCCTGGGTTATATCGGCCACACCGCCATCATCCAGGTTCCTCAATACCCTATGCAGATTTCCCCTGCCGGACAATAACCATCTGACCGCGCAGCCTTCTATCGCCATAAAGTCATCCGGTTCATTCAAGCCCTCGTACACCTTCGACAAATATGCATCAGCATCGGCCGGTGGCTCGACTGCTGCAGTACCGGTGAGGCCCAGCGCGACTTGGTTGGCTTTGTCCACTATATAGGCCTCCAGGGTGGTCAAATCCTCGGCATTTTTAAGCTCATCAGAGGATATGTCGATATTTATGGTCCTGAACATGACCGATGATGTGATTATGCGTTTCATGCCGGTTATCTCAGTCCCGTCAACTTCAACCAGGAAGCAGCCCCCCGGGCCTTCCTCACCGAAATCCCTGCCCTGGGGCGTACCGGAATAGGCGATGACCGGCTTGCGCTTGTTTAAGATCCCTGGCTTATGGATATGGCCCAGGGCCCAGTAGTGGATATTCGGCACATTCATAAGGTCAGAAACTGTTGATGGTATATAATTGCCGCTCGCCTCAAGCTGGGTATGGAGCATGGCAATGTTGAATATTCCGTCGCCCGGAAGATTGAATTCCCGATATATCCTGTCCCTGACCCCGGGTGCGTTATATGACTGCCCTATTACCCTGGCGATGACCCTGCCATCGTCTGTGACTTCAAACACCGAAGGCGAGCCTGCCTTGCAGATATGCACATTCGGTGTAAGGGCAAACAGCTCCTGGCTTTCCATGAGCGGGTCATGGTTGCCGGCTGCAACGAATACCCCTATGCCTTTTTCATCCAACTTCCTGCACATGTCGGCAAACAGGCGGTTTGCGTATACATTCCTGGATTCCCTGTCATACAGGTCACCGGATATCAGGATGAACTTCACCTGGTACTCAACGGCTTTTTGACAGAGCCTTTCAAAGGCCTTGTAAACTGCCTTCCTGCAGTGATCGGCCAGCATTCCTTCTTCTGCGCCGTCAATATGCAGCATGCTGCCCAGATGAATATCGGCAGCATGTATGAATCGAAATCGGCTCAAACCGTGTACCCCCTTTTCCCTTTGCTTGTTTTTCTGTTCAATTATATCACAATTTGCCTGAGCGACGGTTCAGCCCTATGAAAACAAGCAGTATGACGACTCCGATCAGCAATATAAGCGGCACTGCAAAGGCCATAATCCCGGCCGTGCCGGTACTCCCGGGACCTGCGGCTGAATCGAGCCGTTCGAAAACCGCCTTTATCTTCTGGGGACCGTCAAGGTACAGGGTTATGGTTTCTGACTGGCGGTCTTCCTCCGGTATCTTGCCGCCGACCCAGCCGGCAAAGCGGTAGCCCGGATAGGCGTGTGCTGTCAGGGTCGTGGGCACAGACCTGAAATACATGCCGCTGAAGGGGTATGGATCGTCAGCCACCCCCGGTGTCCCCTGCTTTATATCAACTGTGTTTACCCGGATATAGCCCCCCGCCTCGTTGCAGTCAAGGGTGAGCCTGCTCGTGCCACCCAGCCTGAGCACACTGTTGAGCTGAGTGTACAAGGACCCAGGCCTGTTGCTTGCAAATATCCTGAGCTCATCGACCTTGCTGCGCCAGTCGCCGACGGACCTGTGGGAGTTCCACCGGTTGATGTGTTCCTCGATCTCCGGTTCATACAGGGCTTCGTACCTGTTGATCATGTCGATCACCCTGGCCGGGGCAAAGGTCGTGTTCAGGTGGTCTGTAAAGCGGATGACGAAGGCCTGCTTGAACTCCTCGTTTTTCATCAGGCTCCGGAACAGGAAGGTGGACCAGTCGGGGTTCGGCCAGGAAGGGCCACCTTCCTGCAGGGCAAAGGCCAGGGTCTGGTGGTTGTAGGACCCGCCCTCATAAAGGCCGAAGCCGAAATCCGTGTCAAAGACCATCCACCGCCAGCGTCCGTCCAGGTATCCCGCGCCTTCAATATACTCATCGGTCCTGACCCGCCAGAACTTTATGTTGTTGCCGGGCCAGTCGTCGTTGGCGTAGTATATCTGGCTTATCTGGTAGTCGATATAGTTGTCCACGTCCATCTGGGTCTTGATATATTCGTAGTGCCTGCTTTCCCTTATATCCCTGGTGCCGATGTATTCAAGCATCAGGTTGTAATGGGTTTCGTCCCCGCTTACGCCTTCGCTCAGCCAGCCATTGCCCTCGAGGATGACCACCCGGTTTTCGTCCACATCATACTTGTTTTTTATATAAAACCGGTCGAAGCGCTCCCGGATATTCTGAAAGCCCCAGTATTCGCCGTTTATGAACACGATCGCAGGCCTGCTGGCCTGAATGTCCAAACCGGTGTGGGCTATGAGATCCTGCATGAGGGCATCGCGAAAGTAGGCGTACCAGTAGTCGTTGCCGCCGTTCCGAAGGATCAGGCGCTTGAACTCGGCCAGGGGAGTCCCGTCAGCCTTCTTAAGGCCCGGGAAGATCTCATACTTTATGTTTTTTTCATCGTCGTACTCAGACTTCGCATAGATCCGCAGGGACTTCTGCCCGGTCGCCCGGCTGGCCCCGCCGTGTATCCTGATGCCAACGTTCAGGTCAAAGGCCAGGGTCCCGTCCGTTTCGAAAAACTCGATATAGGCGGGCCGCTCCCACTCGGCGCCCCGCTGCATGTAGTTGGCATTCCGCTCATAATCCGGCTTGCTTAGGTCGAGCTTGTCGTCATATATCTTGCCGGGCACATATATGCCCCGTTCATAGCCGAAGAGGTCGTCAGGATCACATACTACAGATATCACGGGAAAAGTGTACCTGCCGCTTTTTTCGGGATCGACGAAATAGGTGTGGGTGATGACCTCGCTGGGCTCCAGGCCCGGGCTGTAGACCCTTGCCCTTACGACCGTCCCCTTGTAGACCTTGCCCCTGGGCTGGCTGTAGTTGGGCGCCGTTCGGATCGCCGAGAAATGATTGGGCTCATCGGTCCTGTTTCGAATGGTTATGGGAGACCTGTATACGAAAGAGCTTTCATCCGGTACGGAACCGTCAAGGGTGTAATATATGACCGCATTTTTTTCCTTGGTGGACAAGGTGAGCTGGAATGGCTCGCCATACCAGCCGCTCTTGTGGGAAAACACAGGGCTCATGGCCATGTTGTCCCCGGCCCTGGCTGCCGCTCCGCTGGTGCCTGGCAATATGACGGCTAAGAGCAGGACTGCAGATAAAAGATATGCGGACGGGATTCTAATCGACCTCATGCTATACCCCCAAAGCTTATGAATAGTATCTCTATATAAGGCCGTTGTCGGCAAAGCTGAAATATTTCTCGCCCGCTACTATTATATGATCCATTACCTTGACATTTATGGTATCGCAGGCGGATATGATCTTTTTGGTAGCTTCTATGTCTGCGCTTGAAGGGTTAAGGCTGCCGCCCGGATGGTTGTGGGCAAGGATTATCCCCGTGGCATGGTGCCTAAGGGCTGCCTGGACTATCTCCCTCGGGTATACCGGTGCGGTATCGATCGTGCCTTCATGGACCAAGGCGGGATAAGTCACCTTGTTTTGTGAGTCAAGGCATATGGCGTAAAAGACCTCGGATAGCCTGCCGCTGAACAGGGTAACGACGTATTCCCCTGCCAGCCTGGTACTGCTGAGCTGGGGCCTGGTCCCCCACCTGTCGTTCAGATACCTGCGGCAAAGCTGGGGTATCATCGAAAGGAGCACAGCCGTGTTTTTGCCTACGCCCTTCAGCTTTTGCAGCTCCCGGGGATCTGCCTCAAAGACGGCGGAAAGGGAGCCATACCTGTCTATGAGCTCATGGGCCAGCTGATTGGTGTCCTTTTGGGGGATCGCATAGAATAAAAGGAGCTCCAGGACCTGGTGGTTATCAAAGTTGTCCAGCCCTTCATTGAGGAACCGATTTCTGACCCTGTCCCTGTGGCCTTCATGCATAGCCGGGCACCTCCGATATCACTATCTTTTTTAGTCTATATTCTACAAGCCACCACCGAATCCTGCAAAAATTAACAAGTATGCACAAGGCTTCAACATAGA
>JAKORJ010000206.1 GCA_029777885.1 Bacillota bacterium
AAAGACCTCCCTGCTAAGTCCAAGCTTGCCGGCAAGCTTTTTGTATTTGCCCTTTACAGCGTCACGGCCTGCCAGCAGCAAAATTGTCCTTATGCCCTTGTCCTTAAGGAGCTTTACAGCCCGGATCAGGAGGTCCTGATGCTTGTTATGGTTCAGCTCAGCTGCAAATAGCATTACGAAATCATCCTCAGAAAATCCAAGTCTTTTCCTGAGCGTTTTTCTTTCATCCGAGCCAAGAGGCGTGAATCTGTTTGCGTCTATGCCCACTCCTGGCATATAATGGATTCCACCGCCCTGCCTCAGCTTGAATCCTTGTGCTGCTCTGCAGTCTTCTTCGTTTATGGTTATGATGGCATAGTCCACCTGGCAGCCAGCTTTTCCAAAGTCCGATAAATCAGCCCACTTAACAGCGGAGCGCCCTTATAAAAATGAAAGCCATGGGCGGTATAGATGATCTTTATATTGGCCATCCGCCTTGCAGCTAGCCTGGTGACGAATGATGCCACAGGAGTATGCACATGCACTAGGTCATATCGCTCCTTTTCAAGCAGCCCCTTGATCCTTTTATATGCAGCAAGATTCTTAAGCCTTAAGGGCGATCTTGAAAATTCTACATTGTAGGCCTTGACTCCCAGCTCCAATAGCTCCCTGCTCACCTCGTCGGCATCATTGCAGGCTGCATCCACCCTGTGCCCCAGCTCAAGCAGGAGCTTTATATGGGGGACCAGGAAGGAATTGATCGTGCCTGAAATAGTCGTGACATAAAGTATCTTCATAAGGACCCCGCTCCGGATATGATTTCAGGTATAAGTTCTGTACACCGTACCAGCCTTGGCAGATATGAGTTCTTATGGCATATGAACCTCATCACGAACCCCATTCATAACTGTTCTATATCTATCCATCATTACATATATGCCCCAGTTGAATAAATATGAAGGTATACCTGGATTCGGCGTCTGATCATACCGGACCCTACCGTATGGCGCGGCTATGCCTAGCCTGTTCAGGATATAAGCGATGTATATGTTTTCTACCTGCCGCAGGTGAACTATCCAACTTATCAGCACTTTTAAACCTCTGTGCCTCTTGGCCTTGTAAAAGCTGTAAAAGGATTCAAAAGGAAGCTGCCATGTTGGCAATGACCCGCATCAGTATATTTCATTTTATAGATCGGAGTTTTCACATACCTGTCCCCTTCGCTCCAAATCCAGGTCCATCAATCGATTCAGGTAAATATCCGCCCTTTGTATCACTT
>JAKORJ010000207.1 GCA_029777885.1 Bacillota bacterium
GCCAACGGGGAATACCGGGTAACGCCGGCGCCGTTGGTCATGATGTTTGAACCTCTGCCTACATAGTTGCCGTCTGCCTTGCGGTGTCCGACAATAATAATATCCAGCTGGTGCTTCAGGAAGTATTGCCTTATACCATTGCGCTGGACGATTTCAAACCATCTTGATACCAGGGCAGAGTTATTCGGGAAGAGCATGGCCGGATGCCTTGCCAGCCAGTCCAGATCCTGCCCGGTGTTTATAACCTCGCATCCTTCAGGCTTATGCTCCAGGCACCAGCTAAGGAAAGCGGGGTACTCCAATTCGGTATGTACGAATACACAATCCGTTATACCGAGTTTTTTGCATATGTCCTCAAGGACGAGGCTGTCTTTTCCGCCGCTCCATGCATAGGCAATCTTCTTACCTTCGGCCACCTGTTTTATTTCGTTACAGACAGTTGCAACTGCATTATCGAGCTCATCTTTTGATACAAGCTCTTCAATCCTGTCCATGGCTTCTATCCAACGGGCATTATCCATACTCTGTTTTCTTCCGAGTATGCGCTTCATGCTCTCACCGCCTTTCTCTTCTCAACGAAGTTCCAGGCGAGAGCAAAGAGGATGGCGCCGAGGACAATGAATATACGAATAGAGCTCATCAGCGTCCATACACCGAGTACGCCCATCGGTATTAGCAGCTGCCAGGTTGCCACGGTTGCAATGTTAATAAAGATGCCCAGCGTGCGGCCAAAGGTAATATACACGCTGTACAGGAAAGACGATATTGTTGATACCGCGACAAGCGTAATCAGGAATGCTTTAACGATGTTCAGCACAGGCCCAAAATTCGTCCATGCAAGCAGGAAAGTGAATATCAGGTATGCGCCGAACAGCAAACCTCCATTGATAAAAGCCCATCGCACATCAATTTTCCTTGTGCCGTCCTCATTGTGGTCATTGTAGTCCAGGATCTCAAAGAAGTAAGGGTAGAGGAAAGCACCAGGGAGCAGAAGCAGGCATTTTTCTATTCCAGCCGGTATCTGATCCAGACCCCAAGGTAATTTGTTCATGTTCCCCTGCGAGTAGATTATTGCTGCAATCGTCAGTACGAACGCAACGCCATATACTGCTATCCAGCTCGCATTATCCGTCAGGACATTTCGTATCATCCCGAACCGGATCAGCAGGAAGATAAAGAATATCGCCACTGCATAGGCCAGCACCATTCCAAAGGTACCCGTCATGGGCTTGCTTCGGAAAACATCACGCAGCTTCGGGATGGTCGGGGCAAATATGCCGAATACTATACAAGCCAGCGTGTTTCCCAACGCCCAGAGCAGGAAGGGAATTATTCCGTAATCCTGCGCCATTTGGATTCCTACAATAAGTGAGCCGACGCCTGCCCA
>JAKORJ010000024.1 GCA_029777885.1 Bacillota bacterium
CATAAAGCAGAAGCTGAACATGGTGCCGGTACACCTGTGGGAGGACCAACTGGTGCCGGGAAGCGTGGCCTTTTATAAGGAAGAGCTCTTTATCTCCAGCGACCTGCCAAGGTATGCAACTGACCTGGAGGCGGCGGCAGCGGCCAGGCATGGGCTGAACGTTTGGTCCATTGTAGGCCATATCGTTCCCCACTACCCCAAGCTCTTGTCCCTGGGGGTAATGGGCATCCAGCGGCAGATCGCTGAGAGGCTCCAGACCTGCGAGACCCAGGATCAGAGGGATTTTTGCCGTGCAGCCCACATCGCCCTCGAAGGGCTGGCGGATTTTGCACTGCGGTATGCAAAAGCTTGCAGGCAGGAGGCAGAGTTGGCTACCGATGAGCGGCGGCTAGAGCTTATCCGCATGGCCGAGGATCTGGAGTATGCCCCCTTGAATGCTCCCAGGACCTTCCGCCAGGCTGTGTACACTATCTGGTTTGGCCATATCGCATTCCAGCTTACAGGCAACTACCTCGCTGTAGGCCGTCTGGACCAGCACCTGGGCCCATTTTTGGAAAACGACCTGGCAGAGGGCAGGATCACGGTGGAGGATGCCCAGGAGCTTATCGACTGCCTCCTGCTTAAGTTCAACGAACGGGCCCTGGACAACCGGGTCGCATCGCAGCTCATGGACAAGGAGAAGGTCCAGCAGCAATATGATAAGCAGTGGGCAAACCGATCTGCTTTTGACCATTCAACGCAAAAATATAATGTAAGGGATTCCATTGATGCGACCAACCACTGGCTGCAAAATATCATCCTTGGCGGAGTAAAGCCTGCCAACGGGGAAGATGCAACTAACCTGGTCACTATCATGTGCCTGGAGGCATTTCGCCGCAATGGCATGACCAATCCATGCACCACCGTCAGGCTTCACAAGGATACTCCCCAATACCTCGTAGACTTTGTTGGAGAGGTCCTATTGACCGGGGGCGGCCTGCCTGCCTTGTTCAATGATGAGGCCATAATCCCTGCCCTGCTTAAAAGCGGGTTTTCAGAGGAGGATGCCAGGGACTATACCAATGATGGCTGCTGGGAGGTTATCGTGCCCGGCAGGACCGATTTTTACTTCGACCGCTTCAATATGCTCAGGTGCCTGGAATGGGCATTGAATCGGGGCAGGAGCCGGATCGACGGGAAGCAGGAAGCGCCTGACTTCGGAGATCCGCGGAAAATCAGCTCCTATGAAGAGCTTGTCTCATATTTTGAAAAAACCATCGATTATGAACTGAGGGGCATCATGGACAAGATCCATGACAACTTCGGTAGAAGGGCCATGATAGCGCCTACCCCGCTTTTATCCGCATTGCTGGAGGGGCCTATAGAGAACGCTACGGATATGACAGCAGGAGGGGCAAAATATATCACCTATGGCCTGATCGCAGAGGGTGTCTCCCATGCGATCGACTCCCTGTCAGCCGTCAAAAAGGTCATATTTGAGGAACGCAGGGCTACCATGGAGGAGCTGGTAGACGCGTTGGACGCAAACTTCGAAGGATACGAGTGGCTGAGGAGGCTGCTCCAGTCGGCGCCCAAGTACGGGAGCAATGACCCTTATGCCGATGGAATCGGGAAAGCGATCCTGGGATATTTTACGGAAGCTGTAGACAGGTTTAATGCTGATTACCCCAAGGTAAACTTCCTTCCCGCTGTCGGGACCTTTTCCTGGTACATCGCCATCGGGGAAGGGGTAGGCGCCACGCCGGACGGCCGTCTGGCGGCTCAGCCTGTCAGCAGCAATTTTTCGCCTTCGGTCGGGGCGGACACCAAGGGGGTCACCGGGGCTATCCTGTCTCACAGCAAGATGCATATGAAGGATCTGCCGGTCGGCTCCCCGATCGACCTTAGGATAAATAGCAGGTATGTCAGCGGCCCGGATGGGGCTCAGCGGCTGAGTGGCCTGCTCCGCTCCTTTGTAGAGCTGGGAGGGAATATGCTGACCCTGACTGTTGCCGATACGGAGACCCTCCGCAGGGCCCAGCGGGAGCCGGAAAAATACCCGACGCTCCGGGTGAGGATGGGTGGCTGGTCTGCATACTTTACCATGCTTTCAAAGGAGCAGCAGGACCATCACATACAAAAGCAGGAAAGGCTTTAAAGGAGGTCAATATGGAAGTCTGGTCTGAAATCAAGGAGTACAGAGGGAGAAACAGGATACATATCGATAAGAGGCCATACCTGACCCTGGGCATTCAAATCGATTACCTGAACTGCACTAAAATCGAAGACTTTGACTACTTGTTCAACCATATCGTAGCCATGGGTTGCAATACCCCTATTCTTCCCTTTAAGGTAGTTGGTGATGGAGCCGGAGAAAGGGAAGTATAGCTTCGAGGTGCTGGACCATGCTATCAAAAGGTGCCGGGAACATGGCCTGCGCATGTCCCTGCTGTGGTTTGGAACAAACCAGGGAGGAAGCTCAAGGCCGGCCCCTGCCTGGGTGACCGGCGACAAGGAACGGTTTCCGAGGATAATCGATATGAAGGGCAGGGAGCGTGAAGGCCTTTGCCCCAACAGCAGAAATACCCTGGAGACTGAAATGAGAGCCTTCAACAAGCTGCTCAGCCACCTGGCGGAGGCGGTCTATAAGCATATAGCAGCATTCTATTACCAACAGGCCGCCTCCGTTGGCTATTTCCGCGGTGGCAGAAAAGATAAGGAAGTCGATATCGTAGTGAATTATGCTAATATGACGAAAATCTTCATAGAGGTGAAATACCGGGAGGGTGCGCCTGTTTCCGATAATGACGCTATTTCAGAGTTGTGTGGAGAGGCGGCAGCCGCGATTGTTGTGACCAAAAACTCTGATGACTTCGGAATTCATAATACCAAGTCAGGAAAGATTATGCTGCGGATCCCAGCCTTCGCATTCCTTTATCTGCTGGGGCATGCAGGAAGAACGGCTATAGGGGTATTGGACTATAGTCGTTTTTTCTTTTAAATACCTATTGACATCTTGGTCTATAAGTGATAGACTCATAAACATAAGGTCGATACCTTATAGACCAAGGAGGTATATTATGATGGAATACAGGCTTACAGAGAGCGAAGAAAAATTTGCCGAGTTGATTTGGCAGAATGAGCCTATTGGTTCCGGCGATCTCGTGAAGTTATGCGAAAAGGAGATGAACTGGAAGAAATCTACTACATACACAGTGCTGAAAAAGCTATGTGAAAAGGGTATTTTTCAAAATGAAAATGCCGTGGTCACATCCCTGGTCACAAGGGATGAGTATTATTCCAGGCAAAGTATACGTTTTGTTGAGGATACCTTCGGGGGATCCTTGCCGAGGTTCCTGACTGCTTTTATAAGCGGCAGAAAATTAAGCAAGCAGCAGGCTGAAGAACTGAAAAGGCTGATCGATGAGCACAAGGAGGTGTAGCCATGGGAGAGCTTTTCCATACTGTTCTCAATATGAGCCTTACGGCAAGCTATGTGATCCTTTTTGTGATACTAGTCAGGCTGCCTTATATGTCATGATGAGGCTGTGCAAGGACCTCCTGGGCATATGAAACAATGTGACTGACGAAAATCTCACCCCGCAGGAATGGTACATTCCCGTCATATTCATGTGCTTGAAAAATATGAGCAGGCAGGCTATGGTGATATAAGCATTTAAAGGCCAACGGTATCAATGACGTAACTCTATATGACTAGAGCGGATGGACAGAAGACTCCATGCAAAAGACAGGTCCAAAAGGGCTGTCTTTTTTACGCTAGTATATAGTGAATGAGATTATATGAGATATATCTATATAATAGAAAAAAAGAGAACATTCGTTTTTATTGACAGCTATATTACAAGTGAGATATACTCTTGCTGGAGCAAGGACGGTCATATTTATAACCCATGATATCGGTCTTGCGTATTATGTATCCGATACCGTGTACATCATGGAGCAAGGCAAGATCATCGAGCACGGTTCAGCGGACGAGGTCATCCTTGATCCGAAATCGTACAATACCAAGCGCCTGATCAGTGATGTACCAAAGATATATGAGAAATGGGATCTGTCGACTGTTTGATTGATCTCAGTTACAGCAATGTGATCCCGGTGAATTTTTATGATGTTAACGCAGATGACCAGTGAAAAGCTGGTCTTTTTTTCTTCTGCTGATTTGATATGTATTAAATCTGTTTTTTGGAGGAATGCAGGCTGATATTGACGTATATTTTTATATGCTGTCGATGTGCAAATACATGACTGGCAACAAGAGGTGTGCTAGAATGATGAAGAGTAATATTAACAAAGCAATGGGTGGGTGATAGCTTGAAATTGGTAGAGTTGAAGTGCCCTAGCTGCAAAGGCGAGCTGAAAATGGATGCAAGCTGGGAGACTGGGTATTGCATGTATTGCGGCAATAAGATCATTCTGCAGGAAGAGATCCAAAAAATCCAATTGACCGGACCTGTTGAACTGCAAGGTTTGGTTTATACAACCAACCATGAGTTCGAATCGAAGCTGGCAATAGCGGATAACCATGCCGAGGAGTACTTCAGAAAAGGGCCGGACAGTGTAAAGTATGACCAATTGAAGGGCTATGACGCAGTGGTCAAATACTATGCTGATGCAGGCATGGTAGGTGCAAATGAGAGCAAGTATTATGTACACTGGGCAAGGTTTTATGTAAAAGCCAACCTTGAAAGGCTGAAGAAAAAAGCGATCAGCATTGACAAATGCAAAGAGATCATGGAGCAATACGAGCTTTCAATGAACAGGGCAATAAGATATGCCAGGCCAAATGATAACATAAACGAGATCCAAGCTGAAAAAGAGCATACCCTGAAAATGCTGAATGATGAGTTTGCGGCTATAAAGAAGAAGCATGATGAAGAAATTAAAATGTGGGAAGACCTGTTCGTCAGAAAAGCGAAAGAAAGAGAGAAAAGGGAAAAGCAAATCATCATCGCAGCTATAGTGATCGTGGCAGTTTTGGTTATATTGAACCTGTTGGGTGTTTTTGCAGAATAAAGTATAACATAAAGTGTAACCAGACATATACAACATATGATATAATTACATGACGTATATATGTATACCAGTATAGGACAATTCATCAAATGTTGCTTGATTGACAAAAAGTCGTGTTAAATCATGGAGGCGACCGTTCTTGAAAAAGACGGCAATCATTCTGGGCTGTATCCTGATCGCCCTGGTGCTAGCCCTGGGCGTACAAATATGCTATACGATGCTGACCCGGGGACAATCGGGAATAGCCGACAGGACCAATAATGTGAATGTCATGCTGACACGCCCCGACAACTGGAAAAAGATACTTCATTACACCACCCATTCTGCCTATCTGAATTTGATAGACCGAAAGCCCAGGGTGAGTGACATTCGAACCGGCCTGATATTCGTCACACCGCCCTCGGGAGATAAAGGCATACCAGCGCGAAAAGAACTCCGGCAGCCAGACTGCCATGGAGCAAATGGTGATGCAGGGCAAAGAAATGCTGTCCCCCATCGATGTAAAGGTACATTTCGGCACGGGAATGCTTGTGGACGCAGTCGCGGAATATGAAAACGGCCCGGCCAGCATCGGCTATACATATTATTACTACATAAACAACCTGTATAAGAACGAGAATATCAAGGTATTCAAGGTCAATGGGATCGCTCCAACCAATGAAAACCTGATCAGCGGGGCTTATCCCTTTACAACCAGCTATTATGCGGTGATCCGCAGTGACGAACCGGAGAACTCACCGGCCAGGATACTGAGGGATTACCTTTTGACTCCCGAGGGCCAGGACATTATCTCCATGGCCGGATATTGCAAGGCGGTGAACTGACTTGGATGAGAGCAAGGCACGCTATATTTCACTGATAGTAATTTCAAGCGAAGCTTTTTTTATGTTTTTCTTCTTAGGCTCTAAGCTTTCCATTGTTTTTCGTGGTCTCGCTTTGGCTTTGATTGCCCCGCATGCCTTATACTATATCGTAATAACCAGGAATGCGGTATTGAACAGGGCTCGAGGTTAAGGTCCTATGGGTTTATGGGGTATATTTATAAGCGCTTTTCTTATAGGCTTCTCAGGGGCTATGATGCCCGGGCCGATGCTGGGTGTTACTATCGATGGCAGCATTAGAAAGGGTTTCATTGCCGGCCCGCTTGTTGTGCTGGGCCATGGGCTCCTAGAGCTTGCGCTGGTCATCGTGATGGCCTTCGGCCTTAAGGACTTCTTTTTGGATCCGACGGTTTCAGGAGTCATCGGCCTGGCTGGCGGGGTCTTCCTGGCATGGATGGGGTACGGGATGATAAAATCCGGCATAACCAGGTCGGTCTCATTGGAGAACCAGGATGCACGCAAGAGAGGAGATAAGAACCTGGTACTGGCAGGAGCTTTGGTTAGTGCTGCGAATCCATATTTTATCCTCTGGTGGGCTTCAACGGGAATGGAGTCGATCCGTCGGTCGTATGCATTCGGACTGGCAGGTCTATTATTGTTTTTTATCGGGCATATCCTGTCGGATCTCACATGGTATTCAGCAGTTTCAACAGCTTTCTCCAGGGGGAAAAGGCTTATCAGTGATACAGCCTATCGGTGGCTAATACTGGTTCTGGGCGTTTTTATATCCTGCTTTGCGGTTTATTTTATCATCAGCGGCTGGAGGATGCTGTTTGCATAAGGCATATAGATAGCAAATCATGCTTAACAAAGCAGGGAACTAGTGCTATAATATCTTATAGCGTTTAGATGTGGGGGCGTAGCTCAGCTGGTAGAGCGTACGGTTCGCATCCGTAAGGTCGAGAGTTCGAACCTCTTCGTCTCCACCATCGATATAAGCAAGTTCAGATGCCATGCAGCCCTAAATGCATGGCATCAGCTTTTTCAGTTGCTTACCTTACATCTGAAACTGTCCAAGCTTTTCAGATGGCATGAGTAAACTGAACATAACTGAGAGGGATCATCATGGACAAGGATTACCAGGAACTAAAGGAATGGCTGGAGCAGACGAAGGATGCGCCCCTGGAAGCCATGGCAGGCTTTTTTGAAGCCCGAATAGATTCATATGAAGAGCACATGGCCCGGTGGCAGGCTCATTACGAGTGGATGGCAGACCTGCTGCCTGAATCCGTCGAAAGCCTGCTGGATATCGGATGCGGGACCGGCCTTGAGCTAGACCGTATCCTCAACCGCTTCCCGGACCTGAAGGTGGTTGGAGTCGACTTATCCCAGGGGATGTTAGACAAGCTCCGAGCAAAACACAATGATAAGAATCTATCCCTGGTTTGTGAGGATTACTTCAAATATGATATGGGAAAAGAACGCTTCGATGCGGTCATTTCATTTGAAACCCTGCACCATTTCACCTTTGAAAAGAAAGCAGAACTGTTTAAGAAAGTATTCGACTGCCTGAAGCCTGGCGGTGTATACCTGGAATGCGATTATATTGCCACATCACAGGCCATAGAGGACCTGGCATTTTCCGAATGCAGGAGACGGCGGCTCAGAGACGGGATAAGGGACGATATTTTTGTGCATTTTGATACGCCCTTGACGCTTGAACATGAGCTGGAGGCCATCAAATCAGCAGGGTTCAGCGCGGTTGAGCTGGTGGGGTTCTTGCCGGGCGATGACCACACTGCTATGATCAGGGCTGTAAAGTGAGTAAATCGTCGGTTTAAATGCAGAAGCCACTTCTCAAAATTTGTCCTACAATAAGTAATTGACAGCAGTCCCATACAAGCGTATAATCTACAATTGTTAACTAGCTAATGATTATGAAGATAACTATTAGCAGGTCAACGAGGGCTTTTATGTAAGTTTAAAGGCGGTGAGCTTAAGGCATGGTGGCTGATCACGATAAAGGCATCAGCAACAAAAAAATCATTCATCAACTGATCAACTTTACGATCAAACACAGGAAAATCATGATGCACTATCTGGATGAGACCGGGGTCTATCAGTCCCAGCATCGTTTGCTGATGGAGATCGCTCGCAACCCGTACGCTTCACAAAAGGAAATTGCCGGTACTATGGACATATCAACGGCGACGGTGGCTGTATCCCTGAAAAAGCTGGAAAAGGGCGGGTACATCAGCAGGGAGGTGGACGAAGCGGACAATCGCATCAACAAGATCACCATTACTGAGAAGGGCAACAGGGTCGTGGAGCAAAGCAGGCAGATATTTGAAA
>JAKORJ010000208.1 GCA_029777885.1 Bacillota bacterium
CATACTCAGCATGATGAGGGGCCAGGCCAATATCTTCATGGATATCATAGATGATCCCGATGCGGTCAAGAATGCTGTTGCAGAGATAAACCGCACACTCATCGATTACTGTGATGCCCTGATAGGTACAGGCGTGCATGCGATCATGCTCGATACGCTGTTTGCCAGCCAGTCGATTATGAGCAAGGCCATGTGGAAGGAGTTCGAAGGTGTATTTGTAAGGGACCTTGCCGAGCATATACACAAGCAGGGCTGCATGGTCATGATCCACAACTGCGGCAACGGCATCTACTTCGATGCCCAGATCGAGATGATGAAGCCCGAAGCGATCTCATTCCTGCACCTGCCTGACGACTGCAGGTCCGGCGAGGAGCTGAAGGCCAAGTACGGCAACGTGACCACCCTGATCGGGCACGTCGACCCGACCTGGATCATAAGGGCAAGCGAAGAGGAGGTCCGGCAGGAATGCCGCAGGCAGATCGACCTGTATAAGAAGGGCGGAGGATTTATCCTGGCTACAGGCTGCGAGTACCCTGCAAATGCCGACTTCAGAAATGCCCAGGTCATGGTAGAAGAAGCCAGGGCATACGGTGTATACTGATTATCAAATTTATTGACATAGTCACATTCTTTATATTTTATCGATTCACAGTTTATTTATGGCAGCGGTATCATTCTTCCGCTGCTTATTCTTATTCTATATACAATGCTATAATATTAGCGGATAGTGGCAGCGACCCTGAGGACCGGCTTTATTGGACGCCTTGTCCGGGCAGGGAATTGCATATGTATAGCGAAACAGAATTTAAGGTTAAAAAGCGGAGATGCAGTTATGAAAGCGGGGTTGCAAATATGAGATCTGAAAAAGAGATGATGGAGCTGCTGCTCGGGTTCGCGGAGCAGGATGGCCGCATCCGGCTCATGACCCTGGAGGGTTCTCGTACGAATGTAAATATACCTAAGGACAGTTTTCAGGATTTTGATGTCTCATACTTTGTCACCGATATGAAGCCCTATTTGGCTGATGACGGTTGGCTCCAATATTTTGGCAATATCATCATGATGCAGAAGCCGGACGCCATGGACCTGTTCGAGCCGGCCGAGCGGGGCTTTTCCTACCTTATGCTGTTTGACGATTACAACAAGATGGACCTTACCCTGTATTCCCTTGAAGACCTGGATGAATACCTGAGGGCCGACAAGCTGGTCAAGGTCCTGCTGGACAAGGATCAACGAATAAAGCAGGAGATCATACCCACCGATATCGACTATCACGTGAAACAGCCTACTGCCAAGGAGTTTGACGACTCCTGCAATGAGTTCTGGCATGTGGTGCCCTATGTGGTCAAGGGCTTGTGCCGGAGAGAAATCCTCTTTGCGATCGACCATCTATACATGATCCTACGGCGGGAGCTCCTCAGAATGCTTGCCTGGAAGGTAGGCTTTGAGACCGGTTTTTCTTTGAGCATAGGCAAGAACTGTAAATTTTTGGACAAGTATATACCAAAGGACCTGTGGAACAGGCTCCTGTCCACATACCGGCTGGATTCCTACGAGAATGTCTGGGCCTCCCTGTTTGAATGCATGCAGCTTTTCCGGGAAGTATCCAGGGAAGTATCGGAATTACTGGGCTGTGCTTATCCTGAATACGACAGGAATGTAATGAAGTATACCATGGATATGTACGAAAAATACCGGAAATAAGGCTGTATGGCCCCGGATCCCGGCATCCTGCTTGACATGTTGAAAACACAGGGCATATTTAGTAGAATAAAATATAACAATATACTATTTACCGGAAGAAGGTACTATACATGCGATTACGTAGTTTCTTGAAGCTGGTGGAGATCCAGACCAAGGTTGCGAGCATAACGCCCTTTCTGCTTGGCAGCCTGTTTGCGTTTTACCGGTACGGGCGGTTCAACCTGCTGAACTTCATATTTATGCTGGTTTCGCTCCTTTCCTTTGACATGACGACGACTGCTATCAACAACTACATAGACTACAAGAAGGCCAGGAAAACCAGCGGTTACAACTATGAGAAGCACAACGCCATAGTCCGGGATAACCTTAAGGAGTCCCAGGTACTGACGGTGATCGGCACCCTGCTGACCATAGCTATTGTATTCGGCGTCCTGCTTTACCTGAGGACCTCCCCGGTGGTGCTGGTATTGGGTATGATATCCTTTGCGGTAGGCATCTTTTACACCTTCGGGCCTATCCCGATCTCCCGCATGCCCTTGGGCGAGATATTCTCGGGAGGCTTCATGGGCTTTGTCATAATATTCATATCCGTGTTCATTCATACGGTAGACCTGGGCATTATGACCCTAGAGGTAGCCGGTGCAAGCCTGAACATGACCCTGGACCTCATAGAGACCGGTGTGCTCTTCCTGGTGGCCCTGCCTGCGACCACCGGCATCGCGAATATCATGCTTGCCAACAACATCTGTGATATCGAGGACGATATAATCAACAAGCGTTACACCCTGCCCATTTATATCGGCAGGGAGAAATCCCTGGTGCTCTTCAAGGCCCTGTACTACATAGCCTTTGTAGATATAGCGGTCCTCCTGATCCTGGGCGTCCTGCCCGTTGTGGCCGTGCTAGCCCTCCTGACCCTGGTGCCTGTACAGCAGAACATAAACAAATTCATGGCCCTGCAGACCAAGAAGGATACCTTTGTCAACGCGATCAAAAACTTTTTGATAATGAATGTATCCCTTATCATCCTTGTCGGGATCGGCACTTTGTTGAAATACCTTTTATAAAGCAGGCTGTATAACGAATACAGCGATAGCAGCTTCTGATCGGGGGTCATTATGGATACAAGGCAGGTCGCAGTACAGGTCGTCACACTGTTTCTCGTGTTATTAGTCGGGGTTTATGCGAACAGGAAAAACATCATAACAGGCGAGATGACAAAGAAGCTCTCCGACCTGCTTATTAATGTCACCATGCCTCTGCTGATCATAACTTCCTTCAACCAGGACTTTGACAGGGAAAAGCTTTATAACGCAGGCCTGGTGTTTGTCGGTTCCTTCGGGGTCCATCTCCTGTCAGTGCTTATTGCCCAGCTTGCCTTCATCAGATCTCCGGACAGGGCAAAGGGAGTGCTCAAATTCTCAGCCGTGTTTTCCAACTGCGGCTTTATGGGCTATCCGGTGCTGGAGAGCATATACGGCGAGATAGGCATATTTTACGGGTCCATTTTCGTGATCCCCTTCTATATGTTTTCATTGACCTATGGCATTATGGTGTTTACAGGGGTAAGCGGCAGGGATACGCTTAAAAACCTGAAAAAGGTCCTGCTGCACCCAGGCCTGGTGTCGGTGGCCGTGGGCATGATCCTGTTCCTGTTTTCCATAAAGCTGCCGGGGCCGATATGCAAGGCTGCGTCCATGGCAGGCTCTGTTACTTCGCCCCTTGCCATGATAATAGTGGGCTCCGTGCTGGCCCGGCAGGATTTCAGGGAAATGCTCAAGGGCTTTCCGGTTTACATTCTTGGCTTTATACGCCTGATCGCGATACCGTTGATCGTCTGGGGCATCCTTCACCTTATACCCCTGCATGCGGACATAAAGGCCGTACTGGTCATACTTTCGGCTATGCCTGTAGCCGCCAACGCGGTCATATTTGCGGAGCAGTACGGCGGCGATTCCGGCCTTGCGTCCAGGTGCGTGGGCATAACGACCCTGTTTTCGATCATAACGATTCCCCTTGTACTCCTGCTTTTGGGTTGAAAATTAAAGCTCCCAGGCCGCAAACTTGTTGTCCTGGGAGCTTATCTTTATTGTCCGTGTATTATTGTACGTGCTTCTTTTTCGTTGTCGGGATCAGTCCGACTACTATCAGGGCTGTCAAGGCGGCCGCCGCTATGATCAAGCCCAGGTAGTTGTTCAATACGCCCAATCCCGTGCCCTTATCAAAATCCTCGGCCCTTTTGTCCTTCATGCCATAGACCTCGATCTCGCTTAGCGTGACCCGGGTCCCGGGGATCTTGCGGCTGCCCTTCGATACGTCCACCTTTACATACCTTGCAAGCGCAGGTTCGAAGTTTATTACGGTTTTATAGTTTGTATTGCCCGTAATGGAATAAACCTCTGTCCAGGCTTCCCCGTCCGCGCTTACGCTTACTTTGAAATCCCGGTTGTTATGGTTTGCGCTGAAGCCGCTTTTTGCGGCATGCTTTATTATTATCCTGTTGATCGTGTAAACCGAGCCCAGGTCAACCCTGGCCCATTTTTCCCCTTCCTCATCGATGATCCATCTCGTTTCCTCATCCCCGTCGGTGATGGCCCCGCTCTCTTCATTTCCAAAGCTGCATTCTACCTTGGCCCCCTTGCCGATATTCTCAAGGGTTATGCTTTCAACCTTCAGGGACTTTATTTTGAAATTGCCGAGTACCTTGGCAAGGTCATCAATGTTTGAAATAAAGGAGTAGCTTTTGCCAGCAAGGTTGTCCTCCGCATAGAGGGTGATCCTGTAGGAAAGGTTCGGGTCGTTGCTGAGCTTTACGGACTTAATGGCCAAAGGCTCCATGCCTGCCTGCTTCAGGTCTGCTTCGGCATATTCGCCGGGATGGATATTGACCATATTGCCGGTATAGGTCTTGCCGTCAAAGAGGCTCACGCCCTTGGCCGAGACCCTGGTCAGGAAGTCCTTCACATATGCCCCGTGGTAAGGTGTAGGATCATACTGCCAGTTCTCTATGATGGAAGGCCCGGCGCTCGGGTGGAAGGACCAGGCTGCAAAGCTGTACTGATGCTCCTCGATCCAGTTTATCAGGGTCTCGTAGTAGTTCTTGAACTGGCTGTTGTCAGGCTTGGTCGGGTCCTTCGCGTCCGCCTCGATGCCGAACTCACCTACTATGACAGGGTGCTTTGCCCCGGTTTTGTCTATGATATGGGACCAGTTCTTGTTCTTCCATGGGTAAGGGTGGGTGTCGTACACGATGCCGTTGCCTTCCTCTGTATCGACAAGCTCATAGTCCGGGTCTGTAACGCGGCTTAAGTCAAAGCCCCAGTCAAGCCCGCCTACGATCACGATATTGTTGGCCCCGATCCCCCTTATAGCATCGATCAGGGTCTGCATCCCGACCGCCTTGTATTTGATGGTTTCCCGCTTGATGCCGCCGCTAACGGGAAGGGTTTCACTGACTTCACCGCCGTTTTTCCAGATCGACCAGGAAACATCATAGGGCTCGTTATACAGCCCGAACAGGACATTAGGATGGTTCTTGTACGCCTCTGCCACGGACAGCCAGAAGGTCAGGCTGTTTTCATCGGGCATCTTGTGCTGGCCGGTGTATTTGCCCCATTCTGTCCCCGCGTTTGACCAGTGCAGGTCCAGCCAAATGTACTTGTTCCGTTCTGCCGCGATGTTGACGATAGCGTCTATCAGCTCTCTGTAGGCCTTTCCCTCATCGTTCTGGTTGGCGCCGTAGCCGAACCAGAAGTCCTGGTTCATGGGCAGCCTTACAAGGTTGCAGTCCCAGTTGTCGAAGGCCTCTATCACGGCCTCGGGCATATTGTCGCCACCCGGTGTCCACTCCAGGCTGGGGCAGTTGACCCCGTAGAGCCTAACTATATTGCCCTGCCCGTCGACTATCTTGTTGCCCCTGACATACAGCGTAATGTCGGTCTCAGCATCTTCGGCCAGACTTGTAGGCATAGCTGCCGAAAGCAGAAGCATCAGGCACAAAAGCGCACAGCTAAGCTTTTTCAACATTTTTTCGACCCTCCGATTCAATTGTTGATATGATGCCGATGTCTGTTGAAATGTCCTTTCCGTTCACTAACAAGCTTATAAGATGTATCACTGAGCTGCCATAGCTGAATGGTCACTGCTGCCAGTATAAATATATCATATAACCAGGTACAATTGACAACTATATACATTAAAAATTCGAGAACGCTGCTAAATGCTGTGATATATTGCTGTATGCAAAAAGGCTCATTGATGTTGCAAACATCGATGAGCCTAGACAAATCTACTTCTGAACTATCTGACTTGGATGCTTTTTGAAGAAATCCACCCTGGGTTCAAGAAATTTCAGCTTATGCTCCTGTGGATTATCCATGAAAGCATAGATGGGGTCAAATATCCGATCCCAGCTCCAGAATTCCTCTCCAAGCCTCAGGTAATCCCGAATCATTTCTGTGCCCTCCGGAGCTATAGGGTGCATAAGCACTGCCGCTGTCCGGACCATATGGAATGTATCAGCCAGCACCTGCAGCCGGAGATCGTCATTGTTTTTATCATCTGCTTCCTTCATGCTTCTTGACCAGTATTTGTTAGCATTCCTGATATAGGTGTCCATGAGATTCATCACGAGATGAAAATCGCATTGATACATCAGCCTTTCATACTCAAGGATGGTATTGCATGCATCCTCCAATACCGGCCTGCTGATATCTCTTACCGGGACCTTTCCGTCACTGTATTTCTGAGCTGTGTAGAAGCAGGATCTTACGACACGGTTAAGCACATTCGTCAGCAGGTTCCCTTCCTTCAGGACCGGATCACTGTCCCTTTCAGAAGCAGCAGGATTGAATGGCTTTGGCTGGAATCCAACACTCCTGATCCCAAGTCCCAGGCCAAGAAAATGGGCTCTTAGCTGCTCAGGCGTATAATACTCAAGGAGGTCCTTTGCGGTAGGAGGCTTGATTTTTCCGCTGCTGCTCGCTTTTTTATTCAAAAACAGGATATGATTGTTCACTATCAGCTCCGGCAGTTGAAGCTCACCTTCAGGCGGATCAACGGAAGGTTCTTTGCCTTGCTGCGCCATGAACATTGCCATTTCAGCAGGGCCATAAAAATATACATTATCTTCACCAAGGAACTGAAACACCCTTGAATCCTTTGAACACCACCACTTTTTCCAGTCGTCCTTATCATAGCCTTCCATCTCTAGGTAAGTCATCGTGAAGGATATCGGCGCCCAAAGGGACTCCGGCCAGACCCAGACTGTCAGGCCTTCCAACCCTTCGATGCATGGTGCAGGGACCCCCCAGTCCACATTTCCGGTCAAACGGAATGGCACGAGGGTCTTTCCCGTGCGGAAACGTATGGAGTTTTCTGAAAGGATGGAACAGGCTTTTTCCCTGCTTTCAAGGTCATCAAAGACCATAATGGCTGAGGTCTTGTTCTCCTCATCAAGCAAGGTATATTCAGGCAGCCTTGATTTCAACGGCTCCAGCATATCAAGCTGGTCTCTTTTCACGTAAATGACGGGGGGTTCTAAAAATTCCCGGATGCTTTTCACAACAAACCTTCTGGACCAGGGCTTCTTCTCCAGATTTTCGACCCACTGGACAAGCAATCCGTGGAAGCTGTTAAGCTTGAAATACCAATTGGTCACGTCTCTCATTTCGGGCTTCTTGCCCGTAAGCGTACTTTTGGGATCGATAAGCTCCGTTGGCATATACTGATGGCCCAATGAGCATTCATCCGCATAGCCTTTTTCTGATGAACAGCCTTCAATAGGGCATTGGCCGACGACCTGGCGACCATTCAGAAACACTCCCAACTCTGCGTCATAAAACTGGGATGTGGTCATTTTTGTGAGATGTCCATTGTCATATAGTTTTTTTATGAAATACTCGGAAAACATCCGATGGTTTTCTGCCGCACGCCCGATGCTCGAACCGGCAAAAAGATCAAGTTTGATATGATATTTCTCTAAAACCTCTTTTTGCTGTTCATGATTATACATAACAAATTCATCAATCGTCCCGTTAAATGAACCGTTGTCAACCAGCTGGCGGTAATGCTCCAATATCGGGGAACCATAGCAATCCGTCCCGGAGATAAAGATCACATTTTCTTTGCCTATCCGGTCCCTCATAAAGCGTGCAAAGGTATCAGCATGAACAAATACACCGCCTATATGGCCAAGGTGCAATTCCTTGTTGCCATATGGCATTCCGGCAGTAATGACAACGCGTTTGGGAAAATCCGGCCTGTTATGCGCATTGTTGATTATTTCTGTCCCAAAATGATCACCCTTTCAATTCTTTTTTTGTCACCATACATTTGTAATGAACTATAATAAAAAAGCCCTCACCTCCAGGATACTATCCTGGGGACGAGAGCATAAACTTCGTGGTGCCACCCCGGTTCATTGATGCCTCACGGCATCAATCTCAGCAAG
>JAKORJ010000209.1 GCA_029777885.1 Bacillota bacterium
ATTAGAATGCGCTTCAAGTTGTCCAGCTCTTTTCTCAATGTGTCCAAATCAGAGAACACCGGCTTACCTACGAATATCTTTTCGTGCTTTGTGGCGGTTAAGCCTTCCTCGACCATTAGAAGCTCCTCATACAGCTTCTCACCCGGCCTTAAACCGGTAAACTCGATCTTTATGTCCACATCCGGCTCAAAGCCTGACAGGCGGATGAGGTCACGGGCCAGGTCAACTATTTTGACCGGCTCGCCCATGTCAAGGACGAATATCTCCCCCCCTTTGGCCATAGCCCCTGCCTGTATCACAAGCTGCACCGCCTCGGGTATGGTCATAAAATAGCGGTTTATCTCTGGATGGGTGACGGTGACCGGCCCACCTTCCTCTATCTGCTTCTTAAAAAGCGGTATCACGCTTCCATCGCTGCCCAGCACATTGCCAAACCTTACGGCCACAAACTCGGTCCTGCTGTGGGCATCCATGGCCTGTATGATCATCTCGGCTACGCGCTTTGTAGCACCCATTATATTTGTGGGATTTACCGCCTTATCGGTGGATATGAGCACAAAGCGCTTTGTACCGTATTTATCGGCGCACTCGGCCACGTTGAGCGTACCGAATACATTGTTCTTTATAGCCTCGGTAGGGTTGCTCTCCATAAGCGGTACATGCTTGTGCGCCGCAGCGTGAAACACCACATCCGGTCGGTACTTTGCAAAAATGGCTTCCATCCTGGGGCGATCCTGCACCGAGCCTATGAGGACCTCCTGGTCGAGGTCTGGATAGCGCCTCAAAAGCTCCTGGTAAAGCATATAGGCGTTGTTCTCGTATATATCCAATATGAGAAGCTTCTTGGGCTTAAATCTTGCCACCTGCCTGCAAAGTTCCGAGCCTATGGAACCACCCCCGCCGGTCACCAGCACAACCTTACCCTCAAGATATTGGGATACCTCCTCAAGGTTTATTTTAACCGGCTCCCTGCCCAAAAGGTCTTCGATGCGAACGTCGCGGATGTGCTTCACCGTCATCCTGCCGTTTATAAGCTCGTATATTCCCGGCAGGGTTTTAAGCTTGCACTTTGTCTTTTTGCATTCGTTGAGTATTGCCCTTATCTCGCTCCTGGGCGCTGAAGGCATGGCCACTATGATCTCATCGATGGCTTTTCGCTCGGCAATCTCCTTTATGTACTCCCTTCCTCCGTATACCGGTACTCCCAAAATTTTCGACCCCTGTTTGGCCTCATCATCATCGATGGCAGCCACCGGCTTTAAGCCCATCTCGGGATGGTTCTTGAGCTCCTTTATAACCATAGCGCCGGCTTCACCGGCACCGATTATCATGACCCTCTTGTACTCCTTAATGCCGTTGCCCAACCATACAATGCGAAGCCGCCTTAAGATCCTGAAGCTTAAGCGTATCCCTGCAACAAAAGCCATGCTAAAAAAGCAGTAAAGAAGGTATACCTCAAATGGTATCGGAATAAGCAAAAAGGAGCAACATACATAAGCCACAAGGGACGCTATGATGGACGACGATATTATCATTATAAGCTCGTCTATGCTGGCGTATTTCCACAGGCTTTTGTAAAGCTGAAAGACATAATATACGATAATGCTTATAATTGTAAAAACAATACACAGCTCAGGAAGTACATCTAAAAACTTTTGCGGTATGCTTGTCCCATGTACCGCAACAAATGCCAGCAACACGGCAACGTTGATGCTCAGTGCATCTGCCGCTACCAATGCTATTTTACGCCTCAAAGCAACCACACTGAACCCCTGCTTTCATCAATTAATTTACCTTTTCTACAAAAATACCTTTATGAGACAGCAAATTCCGCAAAACTGCCATCTATTTTACCAAAATGGGGCTATAGTACTATATACAAATTTACCAAGATGG
>JAKORJ010000210.1 GCA_029777885.1 Bacillota bacterium
AAGTGCTGGGAGTCCGACGACCTTGTGTCGTGGAGGTATGTGGGTTATGCATTGCACAAGAATGATCAGCCGGATGGGGTCAAATTCGGAAGAGATCTTTTCTGGGCACCGGAGGTAATACCATACAACGGCAAGTTCTATATGATATACACCGTGCGGGACCCTGACAGGCTCGGCCATTGGCACCTCAGGCTTGTTCTCGCGGTGAGCGACAGCCCCAGAGGGCCCTTTACCAATGTGAAGGCCCCGCTCTTCAACGATGAGCCTTACGACACACTCGACGGATCCATATTCATCGATGAGGACGGAACCCCTTACCTCTTTTATGTCAGGGGCTGCAACGGCAACAAGATAAACGGCAAGGATACAAGCCAGATATTTGTGAGGAAGCTGAGCAGCGACCTGAAAGAGGTTTTGACCGGGCCGATCCTTGTTGCGCAGCCCGAAAAGCCCTGGGAGACTCCGGCCGATGAGGATACCGCCCAGAATGAGGGGCCTTTCGTATTCAAATATAACGGCAAGTATTACATGACCTATTCGGGTAATGGCTTCAGCTCACCCGATTATTCCGTGGGTTGCGCAACGGCGGATCATCCGCTTGGTCCGTGGACAAAGTATGATGAGCCTATCCTCAAAAAGAATCTGTTGGCAGGAGTATCCGGGCCTGGACACAGCTGTTTCACCCTGTCTCCGGATAACAGCGAACTGTTCATAGTATATCATGCGCATACCAATCCCAATGCACCCGGAGGAAACAGAAACCTCAATATAGACAGGGCATATTTTGAAAACGGCGTATTGAAGATAAAAGGGCCTACCCGGTCCCCGCAGCCAGTGCCTTCAAAGGATTCAACAACGCCCCTTGAAGGTATTATTCTCTCGAATGTAAAGTAGGAGGGGCGAATGTAAAGTAGAAGGGAGACAACTGAGGTTATGAGCGTATTCAGCCGGATTTTCAACCGGAGATCCAAAAAGGTCTTTACAGGTTTGACAATCACCCTGTTTTTGGTCACACTTGTTTTGGGCTGCGGAGGCGGCGGCAGCTCAAAAAGCCGCCCCACAGTATATAAAAACCCTCTCGGTATCGCCATAGGCGATCCCTTTGTAATGAAATACAAGAACAATTATTATCTTTATGGAACAACCGATGCGGGCAATGGGTACAAATGTTGGGTATCGACCGATCTTGTCAATTGGGCATATTACGGTTATGCATTTCACAAGAAAGATCAGCCGGATGGTTTAAAATTCGGGATGGGTAGTTTCTGGGCTCCGGAGGTAATACCATACAAGGGCAAGTTCTATATGGTGTACACAACGGCTCCTGATCCGTCAATTCTTGGCCATAGCCGCCTCAGGCTTGCACTTGCGGTGAGCAACAGCCCCACGGGCCCGTTCATAAACGTCAAAGCTCCGATCTTCGGCAACGATGATGTGCAGAGGGATTACCTTGACGGAAGCATATTCATTGACGAGGACGGCACCCCCTACCTGTATTATGTCGTAGGCAAAAAGAGCAACGTAATCGACGGCAAGGAGACGAGCCAGATATTTGTATGTCAGCTGAGCGAGGATCTGACGGAGGTTGTAGGGGAGCATATCCTGGTTGCCCAGCCGGAGAAGCCCTGGGAGAAGAAGCCGAGTGCCGGGCAATATGAGAATGAAGGCCCCTTCGTATTCAAATATGAAGACACCTACTATCTGACCTATTCCGGCAATATCTACACTACGCCGGATTATTCCGTAGGCTGTGCGACTGCCCCCCGTCCCCTGGGGCCGTGGACGAAGTATGATGAGCC
>JAKORJ010000211.1 GCA_029777885.1 Bacillota bacterium
ACAGCAAGTTGTTCAAAGCCTTTTATGACAGCTTTGACTGCCTGGAAGATATAGCTGAGCTACTGGAAAGATCCATACATGATAATCCTCCTGTATCCGTTAAGGAAGGGGGTATAATCAAAGCAGGATACAACCAGGACCTGGACGAGTACAGACGGGCCATGTCAGAAGGCAAGGACTGGATCGCATCGCTGGAGCAGCAGGAGAAGGACAGGACCGGGATCAAGAATCTTAAGATCGGCTTCAATAAGGTGTTCGGGTATTATATAGATGTAACCCGCTCAAATCTGGACCTGGTACCGGATACCTATATACGAAAGCAAACCCTGGCCAATTCGGAACGCTATATTACGCCTGAGCTTAAGGAAATAGAGGATAAAATCCTGGGCGCAGAAGAGCGAAGCATAAAGCTTGAATATGAGCTGTTCGTGGAAATCAGGAACCTCGTAGCAAGCCATGTGGTCCGCATCCAGAATACAGCCCGGATCATTGCTGTACTGGATGTGCTGTATTCCTTTGCCAAGGTGTCATATGACAACGACTATGTGCGTCCTACAGTAAATGACAGCAATGATCTGGTAATCGAAGACGGGCGTCATCCTGTGATCGAGAAAACCCTTTCCGGTGGGATGTTCGTACCGAACAGCACTGTGCTTAGTGCCGGCAAGGACCATTTGATGATAATAACCGGTCCAAACATGGCCGGCAAAAGCACCTATATGCGCCAGGTAGCCCTTATTGTGCTCATGGCCCAGATCGGATGCTTTGTACCCGCTAAAAGGGCGGAGATCGGGATAGCTGACAGGATATTTACCAGGGTAGGGGCGTCGGATGACCTTTCATCAGGCCAAAGCACCTTTATGGTCGAAATGAGTGAAGTAGCCAACATATTGAACAACGCGACACGGAAGAGCCTGTTGATACTCGATGAAATTGGCCGGGGGACAAGCACTTATGACGGTCTTAGCCTGGCCTGGGCTGTGATTGAGCATATCTGTTCTGATAACAGGCTCAAGTCCAGGACCCTGTTTGCCACCCATTATCACGAGCTGACAGAGCTTGAAGGGCGCATTGAGGGGATAAAAAACTATTGCATAGCAGTCAAGGAGCATGGGGATGATATCATCTTCCTCAGAAAAATCATTAGAGGGGGAGCTGATAAAAGCTTCGGGATCCAGGTGGCTAAGCTGGCGGGGGTGCCAGTTGAAGTCATCGACCGGGCCAAGCGGATCCTGACCCAGTTGGAAGAAGCAGATATAAACAGGAAAAGTGAAATCGCAGCAAGCAAGTATCCCGGTGGAGCCGCAGTGGCTGAACAGCTCAGCTTTTTCAATAAAGGGCTTACGCCAATCGAACAGGAACTATCTCAGATTGATGTACTCAACATCACCCCAATTCAGGCCATAACGATACTGCAGGACCTGGTACAAAAGGCCAGAGCCAAGGAGGAAAAAAGTTGTCCATTATAAAACGTCTTGACAACTTCACCATAAACCAGATTGCAGCCGGGGAAGTAGTAGAACGCCCTGCATCGGTCGTTAAGGAGCTCATCGAAAATTCGATCGATGCTCAGGCAAGCGCCATTACGATCGAGATAGAAAACGGCGGACTTAAATACATACGGGTGACCGATAACGGGACAGGCATGGATCATACGGATGCCCTTGTTTCTTTCGAACGACATGCAACAAGCAAAATCTCCGGTGCAGCAGACCTTGGATCAATATGCTCGTTGGGATTCAGAGGTGAAGCCCTGGCCAGCATAGCAGCAGTTTCCCAGGTTGAAATGGTGACCAGGGAAAGGGATGCCTTGTCAGGCTGTCGTATCTTAAATCATGGGGGCAGCATAATTGAAAACCATGAGACCGGCTGCCCTGAAGGAACTACTGTAATTGTGCGCAACCTGTTCTATAACACGCCTGCAAGGCTGAAATTCGTAAAATCCATAAACAGCGAAACCAAGGCTGTAAGTGAGCTTATAGCCAAATACATACTTGCCAGACCTGATGTTTCGTTCCGATTCATAAACAACGGGAACACGATTTATCATAGTCCGGGCAATGGCAGCTTATTAAGCGCCATATACACTGTTTATGGAAAAAGCATCAAGGATGAACTCATATACATCGATCAGCATGCTCCGGAGCTTGGACTATCAGTTACCGGATATATCGGTAAGCCCTCGTTGTCAAGGACCAACAGAAACCACCAGTCCTTTTTTGTCAATGGGCGATACATCAAAAGCAGGATGCTGTCAGCCTGCATTGAAAGCGCAACTGCAGGTATTACGATGATAAATCATTTTCCGTGGGCGGTCTTGAATTTAACTATCTATCCGGGCGACATCGATGTGAACATACACCCCTCCAAAACGGAAATCCGGTTCAACAGGGAGCGGGAGGTATATGATCAGATATTCGACTGGGTCAAAGGTGCGATTGAAGATAAGCCATACATACCAAAGATAGGCGAACAAGACCTGCTTGACCGAAAGGTAGAAGAAAAGTACTATCCTAAATCCGATATGGCAGAGGACTATCATGCAGATATGCATAGGACCGAAGCCGCGCGGGTTATTGAAAGAAAGAATGCACCCGCAGTGTCAGAAGCGGCAGTGAGCATAGAAATAGCAGGAAATGAGACCATTATCGACTCAACTGAAGGTATTCCTAATCAAAATGGTATTATTGAGCAACTGGATGTTAATACTAATGATGTCTATGACTTTTCGGGAATGAAGATCATAGGCAGTGCCTTCGATACCTATATACTTTTGGAGCTCCGAGACCAGGTATATATAATAGACCAACATGCTGCCCATGAGCGTTTGATCTATGAAAGGCTAAAAGATTCGATCCGGGATCGGAAGACAGTCAGCCAGCAACTGGTACCCGCTTTTATACTGGAAGTTACGCATGACGAGTATTTATACATCAATGACAATATAGAAGTATTCACCAACGCGGGCTTTGAGCTTGAACCATTTGGCCGCAATTCTTTCGCAGTAAGAGGAGTACCTATCTTGCTGAAGGATGCGAACATAAGGGAAGTGTTTAATGAGATCCTGGACAATATATCTCTAAAAGGCGGTGGAACCGACCGCTTGCTACAGCAGGACGTCATCATAAAGACAGCCTGCAAAAAAGCCATCAAGGCCAATGACAGGCTAAGCGATGTTGAGATAAGGAAGCTGGTGGAAGATATCAGTCTGGGACGTATACCAATGAATTGCCCCCATGGAAGGCCGATCATGATCACTTTGACCAGGTATGAGCTTGAAAAGAAATTCAAGCGTATACAGTAGTTTGGATGGGGAGTTGCAAATGGGGAAAATACCCTTGGTGATCATTACAGGACCGACAGCGGTAGGGAAAACCGACCTGGCTATACAGACAGCCCTAGAGCTGAACAGTGAGATCGTCTCAGCTGACTCGATGCAAATATATCGTTATATGGATATCGGAACGGCCAAGCCTAGCTTGGAGGAAAGACAGGGCGTGCCCCACCATATGATCGATATAGTGGATCCTGATGAGGAATATAGCGTAGCCAGATACCAGGTCGAAGCCAGGGAAGCCATTGAGCGGATATACCGAAAGGGAAAGTTACCTATACTAACAGGCGGAACTGGGCTTTATATAAACTCAGTCATAATGCCAATGAGTTTTACCGAGGCTGCCGAGGATCCGCAGTACAGGGAAGAGCTTAAGAGGCTTGCTGCAGACAAGGGCAATGAATATATTTATAGGATGCTGGATAAAATCGACCCAGAGACGGCTGCAAAGCTGCATCCCAATGATATAAGAAGGGTAATAAGGGCACTTGAGGTCTTTCATATAACCGGCAGGACCATGTCAGATTACAGACAGGACTTTGCCAATATGGAAAGTCAATATGATTTAGTTTATCTGGGTCTGAACATGAACAGGAACGATCTGTATGACCGTATAAACAAGCGTGTCGATACAATGTTGGGATCTGGCTTGCTGGATGAGGTCAGGAGCCTGCTTGATATGGGTTATACCAAAGACTTGGTTTCCATGCAGGGTCTTGGCTACAAGGAAATGATAGGCTACCTGGAGGGTCTTTATTCGCTGGATGAAGCAACGGAGATACTTAAGAGGGATACCAGGCGTTATGCCAAGCGTCAACTTACATGGTTCAGGCGGGACAAACGGATAGAATGGCTGGATGTCGACAATAGAACAAACAGAGATAGGCTGCATTGGATAATGTTGCATATTAAGAAAATATTAGCTTTATAAAACACGATACTTGTATTATAATTATGATGACAAAACTTGTGGAAGATATGAAAGGGTGGGTTCAATGACAACCAAATCAATCGTTTTACAGGATATTTTCTTGAACCAGATAAGAAAGGAGTATATCCCCGTAACGATCCATCTGACCAACGGGTTTCAATTGAAAGGACAGGTCAAAGGCTTTGACAACTTCATTGTCATTTTAGAAAGCGACGGTAAGCAGATGATGATCTACAAGCATGCCATTTCGACGATAACACCGGCCAGGCCTGTGACATTCAACAATGTCGGTAATGACAATAAGGCATAAAACGGACCTTGATTGCAACTAGTATTGCAATCAAATCTTAAATGATCCGGTAGTATAGGAACCACCTTACGGCAGGTTCCTTTTACTATTTTAGCTGCCGGCCATAAACATATCGATAAAAGGGGTAAACAATGAACAAAGCACAGTATTATTCTTCAGTAATGGATATAGACGCAAAGGTTTATGAAATCGTAGAAGAAACACATAATGCAATCAAGGATCGATTTGATGAGTTTGAAGAAACGGCCCAGTACAACCAGGCAAGGATTCTGAATGCATTTCAGAAGCACCAGGTTGGATTACGGCACTTTTCAGGCACATCAGGCTATGGTTATGGTGATGACGGAAGGGATGTATTGGACAAGGTATACAGTGAAGTTTTCGGAAGCGAGGATGCCCTGGTCCGGCCCCATTGGGTTTCAGGCACCCATGTATTGAGCGACGGATTATTTGCGCTACTGCGCCCGGGTGACATGATGCTGTCAGTTACCGGCAGACCATATGATACCTTGAATGAGGTCATAGGTATAAGCGGGCAAACATCCGGCTCCCTAAAAGACTGGGGCGTTTTATATGATGAGATACCACTGGCTGGCAACGGAACCGTGGATCATGACAGGATAAAGAACAAGCTGAGCGACCAAAGGATAAAGGTAGTGTTCATACAACGCTCCAGGGGATACAGCCAAAGGGATCCGTTGTCTGTCAATGATATAGGTACACTGGTCAGGCTGGTCAAGGGCATAAGAAAAGATGTCCTGGTAATGGTGGACAATTGCTATTGCGAGTTTACGGAGGATAAAGAGCCTCCTAGCGTCGGAGTAGATCTGGCAGTCGGATCGCTTATCAAGAACCCCGGAGGCGGTATTGCACCTACAGGGGCATATGCGGCCGGTACCAGCCATGCTGTTGAGCTGGTGGCAAAACGGCTGACATCACCGGGGATCGGACGTGAAGTGGGTTCTTATCAGGCCGGCTATACATCGTTCTATCAGGGTCTGTTCCTTTCGCCCCATATCGTTGAGCAAGCCCTTAAAGGAGCCGTATTGTTTGCCAGGTTGTTTGAGGACCTTGGCTACCGTGTATCGCCGGGATCAAACGGTAAGAGGTATGATATCGTACAATCTATCGAGTTCAAAACGGATAAAGAGCTGATAGCGTTTTGTCAGGCCATACAATCAGCATCGCCTGTAGACGGACATGCTGTGCCTTATCCCTGGGATATGCCAGGCTATGAACACAAGGTCATCATGGCTGCAGGCACCTTTGTACAGGGGGCTTCTATTGAACTTAGCGCAGATGCCCCCATAAGGGAACCCTATATAGCTTACCTGCAAGGCGGACTTACATACAGCCATGTAAAGATAGCCGCGTTACGGGTGCTGACCAGATTGAAAACTGAAGGGTTCATCAAATTATAAGCATTCTATAGTATTTTGCATATCATCAATTCATGAATGACAGCAGGGCATGACAGGAGGACAAAAAATGAGGGAGCATTGCATGCTCCCTCAAAAAAGCCTTATCACGCCGATCACTTTTCCAAGTATTTTTACATCTCTTACGATTATCGGTTCCATTGAAGAGTTCCTGGGTTGCAGGCGTATATGATCGTTTTCCTTGTAAAAGGCCTTGACGGTCGCTTCGTCTTCTATGAGGGCAACGACTATGTCTCCGTTTTCTGCTACTGTCTGCTGCCTGACTATCACATAATCATTGTCCAGGATACCGGCTTCTATCATGCTGTCGCCTTTGACCGTCAGCATGAACACGTTGCTGTTGTGCAGGTATTCAACAGGCAAAGGGAAGGTATCTTCTATGTTT
Source organism: Bacillota bacterium (assembly GCA_029777885.1). Lineage (GTDB taxonomy): Bacteria > Bacillota > Clostridia > Caldicoprobacterales > DTU083 > JAKORJ01. The sequence continues at coordinate 6,400 of JAKORJ010000211.1, forward strand.
TCAACGGCCAGGATGGGCTGACCCGCTGTGACCCTGCCGACTATGGGCACATGGACAAGCTCCTTTTTGGATATGTAGGATGTATCGTCCAGGATCTCTATAGCTCTGGGCTTTGTAGGGTCTCTCCTTATAAAGCCTTTCTTTTCAAGCCGCTCAAGATAACCATGTACGGTAGATGTAGATTTCAGTCCGACAGCATCGCAAATCTCTCTGACTGATGGGGGATAACCCTTTGCTTTGATTTCTTCTTTGAGAAACTCCAGTATCTTTTTTTGCTTATCACTGAGCGTATTTGACATTTCATGCACCTCGGTAGTTCAACTTTACCCATATTATACTATAATATCTGGAACAAATCAAACAAATGTTCGTAATTTTAAAGATTTTTCTTGACAAGGGAACATGTGTTCATATAAAATATGGACAGAACATATGTTCCGGGAGGTTGCATGATGGAGCAAAAGGTTGTAACATTTAGAAAAAACACCTATCCACACAGGACTTATCGCATAAAATCCAAATTCAGGCTATGCTTGTTCATTACAATTGTGCTGCTTATAATAGTCTTTCTTGTTTCGATCCTTCTTAGAAGCGGTAATGCCGTGGCAACTGCATACAGCGGGGTCCGGCTGAAGACCATATGCGTCGAAGAAGGCGATACCCTTTGGAGCATAGCAGGCAGGTACAGGCCAAACGGAGTAGATATACGAGATTTTATTTATGAGATCAAGGACCTGAATGGTCTGAAAGATCCGATCATATATAAAAACCAGTTGCTTTTAGTGCCCTTATACGGAAATGTGGACCGGTTGGATCAGGATGCCATTGATGAGTATGATAGCTTAGTAGTCAGGGAT